>DATIPJ010000374.1:0-7385 GCA_035472155.1 Kofleriaceae bacterium | reverse complement strand
TCGTGTGGACACGGCCCCACACCCAGTCGCTCGGCTTGGGGCCGACGTGCGCGGCCAGCGTGCGGTACGTCTGGACCAGCGCGGTCGCGAGCTGCACCGGGCAGGTGTGCTCGGCGACGATCTCTCCCTTGGCGTTGACGTCGTTGCAGAAGCTGGTGCTGCCGACACCGTCGGGGCTGAGCATGAACAGCATGGCCTTGAGCGCGGCGAGGCCGTTGACGCCTTGCTTGGCGAGCGCGAGGTCGTCGGCGAACACGTTGTCGAACAGCACCCGCAGGAACGCGTGGAACAGGAAGCAGCCCGACGAGTTCTGCGACACCTTGGGGTCGGGATCGACGGGGGACAGCTTGGGATCGGTGCCGAGCAGACCCGACGGGCAGTCGAAGCCGTTGGTCGCCCACTGCGCGAGCACCGCCTGCGCGGCGGCGAGCTCGGCGGGCGCGCCGGCGGTCGGCAGCGCGGCGATCGCCGGGGCGAACGCCATGCCCGGCCGCGACACGTGATCGCTCTGGATCGCCTGCATGTCCTCGAGGGAGACACTGCCGTCCGCGGCGATCGCCGCCTCGATCATCGTCTCGATCCGCTTGGCGCGAAAGCCGCTCGAGTCGCTCCACGCATAGCTCAGGTACGGCAGGTGCGCGGGCGCGAGCGGATCGTTGCCGTCGGAGACCGACGGAGACGTCGGATCGGCGTTGGCGGTGAAGTAGTAGCCCTTGGCCGGGTCCTTGCCGTGCGGCAGCGTGTCGTCGTCGATCCAGCACGCTGCGGGGAGCTGGGTCAGCGTCGCGGACGTGCAGTTGGCGCCGCCGCCCCACTCGGCCGAGCCGTCGCTGGTCAGTGGCAGCCAGGGCCGGTGCCCGTCGGTGTTGGCAGCGAAGTTGCGCACCGGGACGAGCGCGTGCGGGTCGTAGCCGATGTGGCCCTGGTCGTCGGCGAGCACGAAGTTCTGCGCGCCGGTCGCGAAGTCCTTGAGCGCGACCATCGCGGCATCGACATCGACCGCGGTGTTGAGCCCGAGGAACGCCTTGGTATCGTGCGTGTTGCCCTCCTGCCCGGTCCACCGCACGCTGACCGCCTTGCCGGCATCGCCGACCTGGACGATCGGCCCGTGGTGCGGCACGACGAGGACCGCCGCGGGCGGCTGCTTGGCCGTCGGCAGCACCGTCGTGGGCAGCGTCGTCGAGGGCACGACGCCGGTCGCGGTCCGCACCTTGTAGACCTGCGGCGCGACGACGAGTGACACCGGCACCCCCGGATTGCCGAACAGCACGCACGGCGGCCCGCTGGCACCGCCCGGGCACGAGCCCTGCGGCACGAACTGCTCGAGGTAGAGGTCGGTGACGTCGTAGCCGACGACGGTGACGCCCCAGCCGACGTGCTTGCCGCGGCCGACCAGCGCACCCGGGATGCCCGGGAACGAGCCGCCCGTGATGTCGAGGTTGTCCGACGCGTTGCTCGACGTCATCGTCGCAAGGTGAAACAGCGGGGGGTACTGCAGCGACAGGTGCGGATCGTTGGCGACCATCGCGACGTGGGTGGCGGACTTCGCGGCCGACACGACCCAGTTGTTGGAGCCGATCGAGGCGTCGGCGGGCCGCAGCCGGTCGTGGAGCTCGGCGGTCATCTCGGCGCCCTTGTCGAACACGCTCCGGTACTTCTTCAGATCGAACCTGAGCGCCGGGCCGCGCGCCTTGCGCGCCGGTGCCGCGGCGGCGAGCGACGACGCCTTGTCCGAGAGCGTGTGCGCCTGCTCGGTCGGCGGCGCGGCCGCGCGGATCCAGGACTTCATCTTGCCGGGGTCGGCGCCGAACGTCGCGGCGAACTGGGCGAAGTCCATCTCCTCGTTGAGGCTCTCCGACAGCTGGAACTGCTGCAGGCGGCCGAGCGCCAGCGTGTCCTTCGGGCTCCAGTCCTCGATGTCCGCCGGCGCGAGGGGGAACGGCAGCTGGGCGTACTCGGCGGGGAGCCGGGCGTTCGCCGTGGCGCGCAGCTCGGCCAGGTACGCGTTGACGCCGGTCGAGAACGCCACGAGCAGCGCGTTGGTGGTCTCGTCCTGCGCGGCCGCGAGGTCATCCTGCAGGCGGTGCCCCAAGCGCGTCGTGAAGATCGTGCGCAGCTGCACGTCCTGCGAGAGCCCATCGAGGCCGATCATCTCGGCCAGCCGGCCCTCGGCGACGTGGCGCAAGAAATCCATCGGGAACAACCGGTCGCGGGCCTGGAGGTAGCCCTGCACGGCGATGCAGTCGATCATCGCGGCGCAGCCGATGTGCGGGATGTCCTGCGCGTCGTACTGCACGGTGACCGGCGCGGTCAGCCCCGGGATGTTCTTGCCGGTGACGGTCGGCGGCGCCATCGCGATGTCGACCGAGGCCATGAGGTCGCCGGCCCGTGCGCTGACGCTCGCGGTGCCGTTTCCCGGCGGCGGGGTGAAGACCACATGAAGCCCCTTGTCGCTCGACAGCGAGCCGCTCGACGCGGTCCAGGTGACCTCGGCGCTGGTGTTGACCAGCACGGCGGAGAACCCCGTTGGTCCCGCGATCTGAAGCGGGCTTCCCGACGGTGTGATGGTCAGCGAGGGCGCCGGATCGGTGGTGCCGCAGGCCGAGAACGAGACGAGGGCACCGGCTATCGCGAAGATCAGTGAGCGCATCAAGGCCTCCCACGCCGACGAGACGCTGTCGGCTGTCGTGCGCACGCGCGCGCGTGCTCAGAGCTTGAGCTTTACCAAACCTGGTGCCGTCTTGTCGCGGCTTCGTCACCCGAGCTGTGCTCGAGGGTACGGAAGCTACACCGCAGGGGACTTGCTGAGATTGGTCATCGAGCCGCCGAACGCCGGTGCGAGGTGGCGCAGCTCACTCTCGACCCACCGCGCTATGTCCTTGTCGCTGGCGGACAGGTTGTAGCGCTTCATCACACCGTCGCAGAGCGCCTCGAAGGCGGCGCAGTCAGCCGGGCGGCGGTCGCGCTCGAACGCCATGGTCGTCAGCAGAACTCCGTCGATCTCGGGGGGCAGGCCGGCGCGCTGCGTCGACGGCGGCGGCAGATGCGGCCAGTTCTCGACGCCCAGGTGCGCGAGCGCGGCGAGATCGAGGTTGACGCTCTTGCCGGTGAGGATCTCGTAACCGACCGCGGCGACCGAGTAGACATCGGCGCGCACATCGACCTGCTCGCCGACGCGCTGCTCGGGGGCCATCATCGACGGCGTGCCCTTGGTCTCGCCGGCGTAGGTGTAGTGGACCTGGTTGGCGGCCTTGGCGATGCCGAAGTCGACGACCTTGACCACGCCCTGGCGCGAGACCAGCACGTTGGCGCTCTTGACGTCGCGGTGGATGATGCCGAGCGGCGTGCCGTCGGGCGAGGTCGCGCGGTGCGCCGCGTCGAGGCCGTCGCAGATCCGGCACAGGATGCCCAGGCCCACCGCGACCGGCACCGGGCGCTCACCCTGGCGCGCGCAGGCGAGCAGGCGCTCGAGGTCGACGCCGTCGACGTACTCCATGACGATGACGTAGTCGTTGCCGATCTTGCCCAGGTCCTGGATCGCGACGACGTTGGGGTGGTGGATGCGGGCTGCCAGGCGCGCCTCGTCGAGGAAGTGGTCGACGGCGCGCTGGTTGCGCGCGAGGTGGCCGTGCATGACCTTGATCGCGACCAGCTTCTCGAAGCCCGCCTCGCCCTTGCTCTGGGCGAGGTAGACGTCGGCCATCCCGCCGGAGCCGAGCCGGCGCACGACCTCCCAGCGGCCGATCATCGCGCCCGGCCCGAGATTGGTGGGCACGAACGAGGCCCCCGGGTCGATCGGCGCCGGTGTGCCGGCCGCGGCGGCGACGCCGTGCTGCGAGAATTGCGTCGCCGCGTTGGCGATCCCGGTGGTCGCGAGCCCGGGCGGCGATGCCCCGGGCGGAGCCTGCGCGGCCTGTGCGGCGGTGAACGCGCGGCTGTACTGGGCGCCGCGCTTTCCGACGATGCCGATCGCGAGCAGCAGCAGGCCGATGATGGCCGCTGCGATGCCACCGGCGAGGACCGGCAGCGGCATCGCGGCGCGCGGCGGCGGCTCGGCGACGATGAGCTTGGCGCCCTCTGTGCCGAGCGGCCGCTCGGCGGTGGCTGTCCCCGCCGGCATCTTGCCGATCGAGGCGGTGCCGCTGCCGATGACGAGCTTGCCCGTGATGCCCGCGTCGAGCAGCGGCTGCACCACGGGGTTGACGGCGAGCTCGCGCGTGATGCTCAGGTAGCCCGGCGGCTTGCCCGCCTCCTCGGGGACGACCTTGACGACCTCGGTGGTCGTGATCACGGCGCCCATGAGGTCGACGTAGGTCCCGGGCACGCCGTCGTGCGACATGCGCGGCGCGCTGCCCGGCTGGAGCAGCCACAGCTCGAGCTTGCCGCTGTCGGGGCTCACGCCTCCGACCTCGAGGATCTCGCTGTCGGCGGGGGCGCCTTCCTTGGAGGAGAGGTTGGCCAGCTCGCCGCCCTTCGCGCCGTTCACGAGGTCGACGAACGTCTTGGCGTCGGTGACGATCGCGCGGCGGATCAGCGGCAGCTCGGACAGCGTGCGCGCGCGCTCGTGGACCTCGGCGCGCTTGGAGGCGATCTGGCTGTCGAGCTTGCCGACCGCGGTCGCCATCGCCACGCTCTGCGCCTCGGACATCCCGGCGGCGGTCTGACGAGTGACGGCGTATCCGATCGCAGCGCCGCCGAGGATGATGGCGATCGCGCCCGCGATCGCGGTGACTCTACCCACGCTTGCCCCCGAACTTGTCGGGCTGCGGCCCCTGGGCGGCATCGCCCGAGACATCGACGGTGAGCGCGTTGCGCCCCGCCTTGACCGCAACATCGAGCGAGACCGGCGCCTTGCTGCGCTCGCTCCACGCCTTGAGCTTGTACTTGCCCGGCGGCAGGTGGCGGAACGAAAACTTCCCCGTATCGTCGGTGACGACGTACGCCGGCGCCGCCACCACCGCGATGTACGCGCTCATGTTGGCGTGCAGGTTACAGCCCAGGCGCACGATGCCCTCCTTGGGGAACGTCACCTCGCGCGCCTCGCCGACCTTGTAGATGCCGAGGTCGAACGCGCCGATCGGCGAGGTGGAGAACACGTTGTGAAACACGGCATCGAAGTTGGGAAACGATACGGTCGACCCGACGGAGACCGCCATCACGTGCGGCAGGAACTCGCGGTTGCGCTGCTCGACGACGAGGCGCTTTGGTGTGCGCGGCTTCCACTTTCCGCTCTCGGGCTCGAGCGTGATCAGGCCGAATGCCCCCGTCATCGGTCGGCCATCGAGCTGCATCGTGCCGGTGAGGCTGGCCTCGATCCGGGGCGGCGGCACGCGATCTTTTTCATCCTCGGCCTCGGAGCTGCCGGACACGCGCGGCTGCGGCGCCGAGGTCGGATCGACCTTCTGGGTCGGCGTGGTGATGCGGGGCGGAGCGCCCTCGCGGAACCGCGGCGCGATCGACGCCAGCGGCTCGGGCCCGGTGATCAGCTCCGCGGACGAGAACAGGCGATCGGCCAGGTTGCGGTTGCCGGTGTCGAGTGCGTTCTGCGCCTTGTCGAGCAGGTCCGCCGCCTCGCGCAGCTCCTGCGCGCGCTCGCCGACCGGTCCGAGCTTTCCTGTGGGCGCGGGCGCTGCGGAGACCGCGGGCGTGGGCGCTGCGGCGGGCTTGTCGCTACCGGCCTTGTACTCGGCGCGTTCGGCGCGCGCGCCCTGCTCGGCCGGCTCGGCGGGGCGCGCCTGCTGGGCGGGCGCCGAACATGCCGCTGCCGCAAGCACCACCATCCCGGTTGATGTCCGGAGCTTCATCAAGCCGGTATAGTACGCGCCAGCGCCCGGTCGGGGTCATTTCGAGGCGATTTCGCGACTTGTTCCCGGCACCTACCCAAGGGCCGATCGAGTGGTTACGTAGGCGAAAACACGGTAGCGTCCGCCACGGTCTGCCCCGGTTTGGCAACGGTTTTGGCAAAGGGTTCCTGCATGGTCTTCGGTCTGTTCTCCAAAGAAAAATCGCTTCAGCGAACCATCGAGAAAGCCACCAACAAGCTCGCGCAGCAGCCCGATCGCTGGGGCGCGCTCGAGAAGTTGAAGGACGATGGAACCGAGGGCGCGCTGCTCGGCCTGTGCCGGCGGTTTGCGATCACCTCGATGAAGGGCGTCGAGGACGAGGCAGAAAAGCTGTGGGTGGTCGACACGCTGGTCGGCAAGGGCGACACCGCGCTGCCGCCGCTGGTCCGCTACATGAAGACGGCCGAGCAGCTGGCGTTTCCGCTGCGCGTGCTCGAGCGCATCGCGTCGCGCGAGAAGGTGCTCGAGGTCGTCGATGGGCTGTTCGCGAGCGAGCCGCCGGGCTACGTCCGCATGCCGGACCGCCGGATCGATCTCCTGCGATGGTTCGCAGAGTGGAGGCCGGCGACCGATGACGAGGTGATCAGCCGGCTCACGCCGTACGTGACCGACTTCGACGAGAACGTGCGGTTCGCCGCGATCGACGGCATGGCTGCGCGCGACCCGGCCAGGATCGCGCCGCCGCTGATCGCCGCGCTGGTGAGGCCCGAGGAGGAATCGGGGCGGATCAAGCGGGCGATCGTCGAGGTGCTCGAGAGGTGCAAGGCGCCGCTCGGCGATCAGGCCGCCGCGGTCGGCGCGGTGCTGACCGGGCCGCTCGGCGACAGCTTCAAGGTCGACGGCGGCGTCATCAAGCCGCGCTGACGCCGCACCAGGCGCGTCCGCCAAGGCTCGCGGTCAATGCGCGTCGGGCGGCTCGAAGTGAAACCGCCAGCGCACCGTGCCGGCGACCGGGCGGCCCGCGCGATCGCGCGCCGGGCGAAACTTGATCTGCATCGCGATCCCGGTCGCGATCTCGTCGAGGCCGTGGCCCAGGCCGCGGCGCACGGTGGCGCGCGCCACCCGGCCGAGCGGATCGACCGCGAGCACGAGCGAGACATCGCCGGTGACGTGGTCGCGCATCGCAGCCTCGGTGTAGAGCTGCGTCGCCGCGGCGCTCGGATCGATCGGCACCGGCGGCCCGCTGCGATCGATATCGCCGGTACCGTCGCCATTGCCGCCGCCGGTCCCGCCGCCGCCGGCACCGGTTCCGAGGAGGCCTGCGCCCGGCCCGTCGGGGGCAGCCCCGGCGCCCTGCCCGTCCGCGGCCGCGGGGGGCGCCGCCTCCTCGAGCGGCGCGGGTGACTGCTCGGGCGCGCGCTCGGCCGTGAGGTCGCCGCCCGCGGGGCGCGGGATCGGCGGCGTCGGGCGACGCGCGCGCGGCAGCTTGCGCACCGGCTCGGGGCGGCGCGGCGGCGCGGCGACGCTCGGCAGCACCGCCGCGAAGATGCCCTCGCGATCGGGCGCGCTGCCGTGTCCCGGCGCGCCCGAGGGCACCGGCGC
>DATIPJ010000373.1:0-4011 GCA_035472155.1 Kofleriaceae bacterium | reverse complement strand
CTAGCAACGCATGTGCCGCGCTCGCGCAGGAGCCGAGTTTCCTGGCGCTCGAGATCATTGAGATTGCACGGATGTAGGCTGTTGCCCTCAGCATCGCGATCGGGGTGGCCAGTCCCACCGCCTGGCGACTACAAACCACGGCACGCCCTCGGGATGGGTGTGCCCCCCGGCCCGTCGTGGTACGAGCCCGAAATGGCCCCCGACGACGACCGCCGCGACGACGCAGCGCGCGAGGCCGCGCTGGCCGCGATCGCCGCGCGCGCCCGGGGGACGCGCCAGGCCGCGCCGCGCTCGCTGTGGATCGCGGCGATCATCGTCGGCGTCCTCGCCGCGGTCGGCTTCGCGATCGCGATGCTCAGCCGGGGCGGCCCGGCGAGCCAGCACGCGCCGCGCGCGGTCGACTCCGGGCTGACCGGCCTGCTGGTCGGTGTCGCGATCGGATTGGTGATCGGCTATGCGCTCGGGCGTCAGCGGCGCAGCCACTCGTCGCGCAATAGCCCATAGAGCACGACGTCGTGCAGCCGGCGCGCCTTGTGGACGTGCTGGCGCTTCACGCCCTCGCTCACCATACCGAGCTTGTCGAGCACCGCGAGCGATGCCCGATTACCGGCGAGCACCTGCGCGTAGATCCGCGCGAGCCCGAGCTCGCGAAACCCAAAATCGACGACGGCCTGCGCGGCCTCGGTCGCAAAGCCGTGGCCCCACACCGGCGCAGCGAGCCAGTAGCCGAGCTCGGCGCGGCGATCGCGCGCGTAGCGGCGCAGGCTGATGGTGCCGAGCAGCGGCTCGGGCTCGTCGACGTGGGTCACGCCAAACGTGACGCCGCGGCCCTGCTTCCACCACTCGATCCGGTGCATCACCCAGCGCCGCGCGAGCGCGATCGGATAGGGCGACGGCACCGCGATCAGGTATTGCGCGACCCGGCGATCGCCCGCGCCGGCGGCGACCGCGATCGCATCACTCGCGCGCAGCTCGCGGAGCACCAGGCGCTCGGTGACAAGCTCCGGCGGTCGATCGGGGCCAGACAAACTCGCAGTGATCACGAGGCTCGGGCATTGTACGGGCAAGCTCGGTGGGGAATCACCCAAAAGATGCCCGCTTCCGTTCCTCGTGCCTATGATCGCGCCGCCGCAGCGCTGGTGGTTCTGTACGCCAGTGTGGCGACCGCTGCTGTGCACGACGTTCAGACGCATCGCTTCGACAATGGGCTGACGCTTCACGTCGCGGCTGGCCATTCCGCCCCGGTGGCGGCGGTCCAGGCGTGGGTGGGCGTGGGCTCGGCCGACGAGGCCGCGCACGAGGCCGGGGTCGCGCACCTCATCGAGCACATGCTGTTCAAGGGCTCGGCGCGCTACGCGATCGGCGACCTGGTGCGCGCGATCGAGCGCGGCGGGGGCGAGATCAACGCGTGGACCGCGTTCGATCACACCGTGTATCACGCGGTGCTCGCGGCCGAGCATACCGATGCTGCGATCGATGCGCTCGGCGACGCGCTGATCGAGCCGCTGGTCGATCCCGACGAGCTGGCGCGCGAGCGCGAGGTGATCCTCGAGGAGATCCGCCAGGGCAGCGACGATCCGGCGCGCAGCCTGGCGCAGAGCCTGTTCGCGACCGCGTTCGTCGCCCATCCGTATCGCCGCCCGGTGATCGGCAGCGCCGACAGCGTGCAGCGGCTCGGCGAGCGCGAGCTGCTCGCGTTCTTTCGCCGTTACTACGTCGCCGACAACCTGACGCTGGTCGTCGCCGGCGATGTCGACCCCGAGCGCGTGCAGCGCAGCGTGGGCCGGCGGTTCCGCGCGATGCCGTCGGGCCGGCCGGAGCGCCGGGTCGCGCTCGAGCCGCCGCAGACCGAGCCGCGCGCGAGCTGCGTGCACCGCGATGTCAGCGAGGCCCACCTCGCCGTTGGCTTCCACGTGCCGGCGCTGCGCCACCCCGACGTGGCCGCGCTCGACGTCGCGGCGATCTTGCTCGGCCAGAGCGAATCAGCGCGCCTGCCGCGCATGCTGCGCGACCGCGATCAACGGGCCACCAGCGCCTACGCGAGCCTGCACGCGCTGCGCGATCCGGGGCTGCTCGTGCTATCCGCCACCGTGGGCCGCGGCCGAGGCCGGGCGATCGACGCCCCGACCAGCCTCGCCGGCCTGGTCGATCACAGCGCGGCGCTGGCCGGCGAGCTGACCGCGAGCGAGCTCGACAAGGCGCGGATCACCGTCGAGGGCGCGCTGGTCCGCCAGCTCGAGACCGCGCAGGGCCGCGCGCGCTCGCTGGGCTGGCACGCGACCGTCGCGGGCGATCCGCAGTTCGCGCACGTCTATCTCGATCGCATCCGCGCGGTGCGCCGCCACGACGTCGCGGGCGTCCTCGCGCGCTATCTGCGGCCGGAGAACGCCAGCGTGGCCGCGATCTTACCGCCCGTCGGGCGCGGCAAGTCGCGGCGCACGTCGTGGGCGCGCCAGGCCGAGGCTCGCGTTCGAAAAGCGCTCGCCGGCCCGCCCGTGCAGCCGGCGCCCAGCGAACGCCGCGTCGTGCTCGACAGCGGCGCGGTGGTGCTCGTGCGGCGCGATCCGTCGGTGCCGATCGTCGCGATGCGCGCGGTGTGGCGCGGCGGCCAGCGCATCGAGGACGGCGACCGCGCGGGCGCATCGACGCTCCTGGCGCGCATGCTGACCCGCGGCTGCGGCGAGCGCGATGCCCGCGCCGTCGCCGATCAGGCCGATCGCCTGGGCGGCGCGCTCTCGGGCGTCGCCGGGCGCAACAGCTTCGGGGTCACCGCCGAGTGGCTCGCGCGCTCGTGGCAGGGCGGGCTCGACCTCGTCGCCGATTGCATCCTCGCGCCGGCGCTGCCGAGCGCCGAGCTGGTGCGCGAGCGCACCCTCTTGCTCGACGATCAGCGCGCGCAGGCGGCGAGCGCGAGCCACGCCGTGTTCCGGCTGTTCAGCGAGGCGCTGTACGGCGCGCATCCCTACGCGCGCGACGTGCTCGGCACGCCCGACTCGATCGGCGGCATGTCGCGCGCGCAGCTCGCGGCGTTCTATCGCGAGCGCTACCCGCTGTCGGGGATGACGCTGGCGATCGTCGGCGACATCGAGCTCGACGAAGTGATCGCCGCGGTCCGCCAGCGGTTCGGCGCGCGCGCGGCGGCCCGCGAGGCCAGGAGCTCTGCCGTGCCGCGCGTCCCCGCGCTCGCCGTCGACGGCCGGCCCGCCGCCGACCGCGAGGTCTATCGCTTCCTCGAACGCGCACAGGCGCATCTGGTGATCGGCTTTCCAGGAGCGACCCTCGACGCGCCCGATCGGTTCGCGCTCGAGGTCCTGATCGCGATCCTCGGCGGCCAGAGCGGGCGGCTGTTCGGCGAGCTGCGCGAGCGCCAGGCGCTGGCCTACCGGGTCTCGGCGCACTCCGTCGAGGGCGTGGACCCCGGCTTCGTCGCGATCTACCTGTCGTGCGCGCCCGACAAGCTCGCGGCCGCGGTCGCCGGCGTGCGCGCCGAGCTCGAGCGCCTGCGCACCGGCGGTGTCACCGACGCCGAGACCGAGCGCGCGCAGAGCTACCTGATCGGCAGCCATCGCATCGCGATGCAGCGCCGCGCGGCGATCGCCAACGCGATGGCCTATCACGAGGCGTACGGCCTGGGCTGGCAGCGCTGGACCGACTACGACGCGGCGGTCCGCGCCGTCACGCCGGCCGAGGTCGCGGCCGCCGCGGCGACCTATCTGCGCGACGACCGCGCGATCACCGCGACGGTGCGCCCGCCGGTCGCGACCCCTGCGGCGACCAAGCGCTCCAAGCTGCGCGCGCCGCCACTGCCGCGCCCGCCAGCGAAGCACCCACCGCCGCGCCCGCGAGGCCAGGTCTGAGGCCATCATGAAGCGCCACACCGGCTACGGCGACCTGGCGTCGAGCCTGGTCCTGATCTTTCCGCTGCTCCTGACCTACGAGATCGGCGTGCTGTTCGCCGGCCGGGTCAACGGCGCCGACCTCGTGACCCGCGCGGTCTACGCCGCCGCCGGC
>DATIPJ010000372.1:0-2457 GCA_035472155.1 Kofleriaceae bacterium | reverse complement strand
CCTGCCACGGACGAAGCGCTGTTCGACGTCGTGTGCAGCGTGGATGCGGTCGTCCTGAGCAGCGTGGACTTCGGTGTCGCCCAGAGCACCGCGCGCAAGCACAACAAGGCCCATCCGGGGCACGACGCCCAGCCGATTCGCCAGCAGCAATGACGCAGGCGAAGCGGGGGTGCCCGCGCACGACGCTCTCCGCGCGCGGGGCGATGGGTGTGCGCGCGATGCGGGTCGCGCTCACGGTGATGGCGCTCGCCGGGCCCGCCGCCGCGGAGACCGGCGGCGGCGCGTTGCCGCCCGACGGATTGCCGCCCGACCCGCCGTCGGTGCCGACCGCGCGCCCGGTCATCCCGATCGAGGACACGCGCACGCATGGACCGACCGCGCGCAACTGGCTCGACCTCTCGGCCACGCCGATGCTGCTCGTCGGGCGCAGCGGATCGCTCTTCCAGCTCACCTCGCAGCTCGCGGTCGGGCTGCCAACGGCATCGCGCCACGAGTTGCGCGAGATCTACGACGCCTATCACCTGGCCGACTACCAGCTCCGCGTGCGCAGCGACCTGTTCGGCGGTAGCGGCGCTGCGACCGGTGGACCGATGACCGTGGCCCTGCAGCGCTACTTCCCGATCTCACCGCTCGCGATCTCGCCGCTGCTCTACGCGCACTTCGGCCTCGAGGCGGCGCTGTCGACGCCGTGGCTGTCGGGCCGCTTCCTATCACCGCACCCGACGATCCAGGTCCTCGACGGCGTCGATACCGAGCTGGCGAGCGACGGCTGGAGCCTGCGCCCGGCCTCGGTCTACTTTCGCGGCGACTTTCTCGCGTGCCGCTCGCTGTCCGGCGAGCTCGGCCTCGAGCCCGAGGCGTTCGTGCCGGCATCGACCGCCAACGAGTACGGCACGCGGTTTCACGTCGCGCTCGGCTGGTCGTGGGGTTGCCACGGCAACATGAGCCCGCGCGCGCCCAAGATCGCCTTCGAGTACCGAGGACGCGTGACGATGTATGCCGGGGCCCAGTCGCCGAGCTATCGCGATTCGCTGGGTGTCGCCCTACAGGTGGATCTCGATTGGTTCGTGGCCCAGCTGTTCTATCGATCGGATCCCGGCCGCGCGCTGGCCCACGACGCGGCGTTCGGGCTGCGGCTCCAGATCGGCCGCGGGAGGAGCGGAGAATGACATCGATGCGGATCGCACGCGGGCCATGCTGCGCCGTGCTGGCGTGCCTGTCGCTCGCGACCTGCTGCCCGACGCTGTGGCTGCAGGTCACCAAGACCGATCCGGCGCCGTGGCCCGAGGTTCCGACGCCGGCGGTGCGCGCGCCGGCGATCCCGGCCATCATGCCGAACCGGTTCGACGTGCTCGAGGGCGGCAAGCTCGCACGGCTCGCCGAGGCCTTCCGCGACGCCGTCGATCCGCGCGACGACCGGCTGGCGCAGGAGGCCAGCGCGCTGACCGCGCTCGAGAGCGTGCTCACCCGCTACGGCGATCGGCGGCTGACGACGTGCGCCGGAGCGACCACCAAGGGCACCGTGAGCTGCACGGTGCCCGACGGCAAGGGCCTGGACGCGAACTGCAACGCCCTGATCGTGGACCAGGTCCCTGCAGCGCACGCGATGGTGATCGCGGGCGGCCAGGCGCGCACGGTGATCAGCGCCAGCATGGATCCGGACAGCAAGAAACCGATCCTCGCGCTCGGCGAGCGCATCGATGCCGCCGACGGTGCGCCGATCGACGTCTGCTTCGTCGACGCGGTGGTGCTGTCCCGCCCGCTGCTGTCGTTCGTCCACATGAGCGATATCCAGCTGCGCGACCCATCGGTGGTGCTCACCGATCGCAGGCTGAGCAAGCGGCTCGACTGGTTCGAGGAGCTCAATTCGTTCGAGTACGACGAGGATCTCGCGTTCTACAACCAGTACCTGTTCGAATCGATGGTAGCGACGATCAACGCGGCGGCTCGGCCGGCCCCCGGGCGGAAGCTCGGCGGCGACCCCGAGCGCCCGAGCTTCGTGATCCACACCGGCGACTCGGTCGACGCCAACGCGATGAGCGAGCTCCGCCGGTTCCACACCGTGATCGATCGCCTGCAGATTCCATTCTACGAGCTATTTGGCAATCACGACGTGCTGGTGTTTGGCAATCTGACTCCGACCGATCAGACGGCGGACGCAAACGACAAGAAGTGCGCGCCCGTGGCGACGCTGATCGGCAGCGAGTCCCGCCTGGCGCCGAACAAGATCTGCGTCGACGCGCGCGTCAAGCCGTGCGCCAATTGCACCGCGCAGCAGGTCGAGCTCATCGCGTCGACCGAGGGCCACGCCGCGACTCGCCAGCGCTTCATCGCCGGGCTCGAGCACGACACCGGGTCGCCGGTCGCGGAGCCGCCCGAGCTCCCGGTCGGCGCCTACTGCGCCGACACCAAACCCCGGATCCTGAACGCGGCGTACTCGCGCGCCCACGGTTTCGA
>DATIPJ010000371.1:0-3363 GCA_035472155.1 Kofleriaceae bacterium | reverse complement strand
AGCGGTCATCGGCGCGATCAGGAGCTCGTCGCAGCCCGAGATCGAGAAGCTGACCGCGGAGCGCGAGGCGTACGATCGCGGTCACCTTGTGAGAGGTCTGTCCACGATCGGTGGCGCGATCCTGTTGTTCATCGCGCTGATCGTGATTCTGCGCGCGGTCCTCTCACGTTGATCGGCCGCCCTGGGCGCCTGCAGAAGGGCCGCGTGATAGGGTTGTTCGTCCGCCGGTGTCCAAGGTCCTGGTTTCGAACAACTCCGAGCTGCTGCGGCACTTCACGGCGCCGCCATTCCTCCGGCTTGGGCTCGAGCTGCTCGTCGCCAAGACGGCCGACGAAGCGCGCGAGCTGTTCCGCAAGGAGCAGCCGGCGCTCGTGGTCATCGACGCCGAGCCGAACGGCTTCGACGCCACGCGGGCGATCAAGGCGCACAACCCGTCGACCCGCGTGATCCTGGTCGCCGGCAAGCAGCTGTCGGGAGACCAGATGCGCCAGGTCTCGACGTGCGGCTGCGACGAGCTGCTGATCGCGCCGATGACCGCTGACGAGCTGCACGACGTGGTCGCGATCCAGCTCGGCGAGCCGCGCCTGGGCACCGAGGCGTTCACGATCGGCGTCGGCCTCTCCGGCCGCAAGCTCGACGCCACGGTATCGAACCTGTCGATCGATGGCGTGCGCCTCGTGGTCGGCGAGCCGATCCACGAGGGCCAGCAGCTCGAGGTCTCGATCGCCCCCGAGGGCGACGCCGCGGTCACCGTGCGCGGCACCGTGGTGTGGGCGCAGCCGCGCGAGGGCAAGACCGTGCTCGGCGTGGCGTTCGATCGGCCCGACGACCACGCGCGCGCGGTGCTCGCCAAGCTCACCCAGTGGCAGGTCGTCAAGGACGGCGAGCGCATCCGCGTGGTGCTGCGCGGCGACTTCACCGAGGCGACGCGGTTCGACGACCTCTTGCCGGCGATGGTCGGCCGCGTCGTGTTCGACACCGCGCAGGTCACGTACATGAACTCGCTCGGCGTGCGCGCCTGGTGCGAGTTCCTGCGCCAGGCGCGGATCCAGGGCTACGAGTTCCACGCCTGCTCGGTGCCGTTCATCCTGCAGGCCTCGATGGTGCGGGACGTGATCGGCCGCGGCACCGTGACGTCGTTCTTCGCGCCGTTCCACTGCATCGGCTGCGATCACCAGGAGGAGCGGCTCCTCCAGACCGCCGCGATCCTCGCCGCGAACCTCGAGCCGCCCGCGTTCAAGTGCCCGAGCTGCGGCGGCGCCCTCGAGTTCGATGACCTGCCGGAGCGCTACTTCGCGTTCCTGCAGGACGATCCTACCTGACGCTGACGTCCGCGGCCGGACGCGTTACGCTCGCTCGTCATGCGCAAGCTCTTCTTGCGATCGTTCGCGATCGCATTCGTGGCCTTTGCGCTCCTGTTCGGCGCCGAATTCTTCGTCGAGTGGCGGCACGCCGGCTCGCCCGGCACCGGCGACATGAGCTGGGCCGGCGTCAACAACGCCAAGCTCGTCGACATCCTGTCGCCGATGGCGCGCGCCTACAACAACGTCCTCGCGATGCTGATCGCGACCATCGGCCTGGCGATCCCGCTGACCGCCAACATGCACACGCCGAAGCTGATCGAGATGTTCCTTCGCGATCGGATCAACCGCTACGTGCTGTCGTTCATGGCGCTCGGCGGGGCCCACGTGCTGTGGGTCGACTACATGGTCGGGCCCAAGTTCGCGCCGACCTGGGCGATCTCGGTCGCGGTCTACGCCGCGATGATCGGCTGGGCGCTGCTGATCCCGTACTTCTTCTACGTCGTGCGGTTCGTCGATCCATCGCGCCTGCTGGTCCGGCTGCGCGACGACACGATGCACCTCGTGCGCAAGGTCGCCGAGCGCGCGCGCGATCCGATCGAGGCCCAGCCGTCGCTCGCGGTCCGGGTCGGCCAGATCGGGACGGTGATCATCAAGTCGCTCGACCGCAATGACCGCGACGTCGCCGCCGAGGGCGCGTGGGCGATCAAGGTCCTGCTCGATCAATACGCCACGTACAAGCCGCGGATGCCCAAGGAGTGGTTCGTGGTCGACCGCGCCGACTTCGTCGGGCTGTCCGACGAGGCGCTGGAGATGCTGTCCGAGAGCCGGACGTGGTTCGAGATGAAGTGCCTGCTCCAGCTCGAGCATGGCTTCTTGCGCGCGCTGCACGGCGCGAACGACACGGTGTCGACGTTCTCCGACGCGGCCCGGGTGATCGCCAGCCGCGCGATCGAGCACCACGACGAGCAAGCGCTGCGGCTCGCGATCCGGTTCTTCAATAACTTCCTGCGCGAGGCGATCAAGGCGCGCAACCTGCGCGCGGTCTACGACGTGTTCCACCAGTACCGGCGGCTCGGCCGCGACCTCGTCGATCGGCCGGAGCTGCTCCGCGAGATCGGCCAGCACTTCAGCTACTACGCGGCGATGGCGCGGACCTACGGCATGGTGTTCGCGCCGCAGCTGGCGATCTTCGATCTCGGCTATGTCACCCGGCGCGCGTTCGAGCGCGCATCGCCGGCGGGCGCCGAGCTCCTGCGCGAGCTGCTCTCGCTGCCCCACCGGACCGGCAACGACGTTCACTCGATGGCGGTCAAGGCCAAGCTGATCGTCGGCGGGTTCTTCGTCGGCAACAAGCTGACGGACGAGGCCGAGCTGGTGCGCAAGAACCTCGCCGACGTCGAAGCGATGGAGATCGAGCGCGCCGAGGCGGAGCTGCTCGCCGCCGACCGCTCGTTCTTCGAGGTCACCGATCGCCAGCTCAACCTCGAGTACGTGCCGCCCGAGCGCCGCGAGCCGCTGCGCCGGTTCTGCCACTCGCTGCACCGCGCGGAGCGATAGGCCGCGGTGTGGCGGCGGGCTACGGCGGCGCGACCGCGGCCGAGCCATGCGGCTCGCGCGTCTTGTCGTGGTCGACCTTGAGCGAGCCAGTCGACGACGACCACAACACGTACGCGATCACGACCAGGCCGGCGAGCGCGAGCGCGATCAGGGCGCCGAACGGGACCCGATCGCCCAGCGTGCGGCGCGCGAAGAACCGGCCGGCGCTGCGACGGTGGATCGTCTGGGCGACGCCGTCGGAGAAGCTCGAGGGTGCGTGCGCCTTCTGCAGCCCCGACAAGAACTTGCGGGTCTCGGCGAGCTCGTCGTGCGCGCGCTTCCAGGCGGCATCGCCGGCGATCTTGCGCTCGACCTCGGCGCGGTCGGCGCCGGCAAGCGCGCCATCGAGGTAGTCCGAGACGCGGGCGAGGATCGCGTCGTCGATCGGTTCGTCGGGCGCCTCGTCGGGTTCGGCGGTGGAGCGTTCGGTCACGACTGCCTCTCTCGAGCATCCCATACGGAT
>DATIPJ010000370.1:0-5577 GCA_035472155.1 Kofleriaceae bacterium | reverse complement strand
CACCGAGACCAACCGCCGCACGCTCGGCATCTCGGCGCGCGCGTTCGACAAGCTGACCTCGTACGACTGGCCGGGCAACGTGCGCGAGCTCGAGAACGAGATCCGCCGGCTCGTCGCGCTCACCGGGGACGGCGAGTACATCACCACGCAGCACATGTCGCCCGCCGTGCTCGCGGCCGTGCGGCGGCCCGCGCTCACCCTGCCGTGGAGCCGAAACGGCCACACGCTCAAGGCGCAGGTGGAGAGCCTCGAGAAGTACCTCGTGCACGAGACCCTCGAGCGCTGCCAGTGGAACCAGAGCAAGGCGGCCGGCGAGCTCGGGCTGTCGCGCGTCGGGCTCGCAAACAAGATCCGGCGTTACGGTTTGGCCGAGCCCTAATCGCTTTCCCGATGACTGGGCCACTGATAACTATGTCTGCAGCGTAAACTTGCTTTGCAGCTGCACGCTCGGCGAAGACCTCACTGAGCTCGATCGAATCGCTTGCGTGCGGCCCGTGGATTGCTGTACCGGCAAGACATGGCCAATCTGCTGTGGTTGCAAGGCGGCGCCTGCTCCGGCAACACGATGTCGTTCCTGAATGCAGAGCAGCCCAGCGTCTGCGATCTGGTCACCGACTTCGGAATCAACATCTTGTGGCATCCGTCGCTCGGGCTCGAGCTCGGCGAGAATCTGCGTAATCTGTTGTGGTCACTGGCCAGTGGCCATACAGCGCTCGATATCCTCGTATTCGAGGGCACCGTCATCCAGGCGCCCGATGGCAGCGGGACGTGGAACCGGTTTGCGGGCCGCCCGATGAAGGACTGGGTCACGGACCTGGCGAAGGTCGCCGGGCACGTGATCGCGATCGGCGACTGCGCGAGCTGGGGCGGCATTCCCGCCACCGCGCCCAATCCCACGCAGAGCACGGGCCTTCAGTTTCTCAAGAAGAGCCATGGCGGGTTTCTCGGAGCGGACTTCCGATCCCGCGCCGGGCTGCCCGTGATCAACGTGCCGGGCTGCCCCGCACACCCCGACTGGATCACCCAGGTCGTCGTCGCGGTGGCGACCGGCCGCGCCGGCGACCTCTCGCTCGATGACCTGCAGCGGCCCAAGACGTTCTTCTCGAGCTTCACGCAGACCGGCTGCACGCGAAACATGCATTTCGCCTACAAGGTCTCGGCGACCGAGTTCGGTCAGCGCAAAGGCTGCCTGTACTACGACCTTGGCTGCCGCGGGCCGATGACGCACTCGCCGTGCAATCGCATCCTGTGGAATCGCCAGTCCTCGAAGACGCGCGCCGGGATGCCGTGCCTTGGCTGCACCGAGCCCGAGTTCCCGTTCTACGATCTTGCGCCGGGCACGGTGTTCAAGACGCAAACGGTGCGCGGTATTCCGCGCGAGCTGCCGGCGGGCATCGACAAGCCCGCCTACATCCGGCTCGCGACCGCGGCCAAGGCCAACTCACCGAGCTGGGCCGAGGACGACATCTTCGTCGTCTGAGCGCAACATGCCGACGACCGTACAGACCCTCGACATCTCTCCGGTCGGCCGCGTGGAAGGCGACCTCGACGTGCGCGTGAACATCCAGGACGGCCGCGTGGTCGACGCGTGGACCCAGGCTCAGCTGTTTCGCGGCTTCGAGGTCATCCTGCGCGACAAGGATCCGCAGGCCGGCCTCGTGGTGACGCCGCGCGCGTGCGGCATCTGCGGCGCCTCGCACCTGACCTGCGCAGCGTGGGCGCTCGACACCGCGTGGCGCACCACCGTGCCGCGCAACGCGATCCTCGCGCGCAACCTGGGCCAGATCGTCGAGACGCTGCAGAGCCAGCCGCGCCATCACTACGGCTTGTTCATGATCGACTTCACGAACAAGAACTACCGCGCGTCGCCGTTTTACGCCGAGGCGGTGCGGCGCTGGGCACCGTTCACCGGCAAGCACTACGAGATCGGGATCTCGATCTCGGGGCGACCGGTCGAGATCTACGCGCTGTTCGGCGGGCAGTGGCCGCACTCGAGCTACATGGTCCCGGGCGGCGTGATGTGCGCGCCCACGCTGACCGACGTGACGCGCGCGTCGGGCATCCTCGAGTACTTCCGGCGGACCTGGCTCGAGCCGGTGTGGCTGGGCGGGAGCCTCGAGCGCTACGAGGAGATCCGCTCGTACGCGGATTTTCTCGCGTGGCTCGACGAGAAGCCCGAGCACGCCGCGTCGGACCTCGGGCTGTTCTGGCGGATGAGCCTCGACATCGGGCTCGATCGGTACGGCGCCGGCCCCGAGCGCTATCTGTCGTGGGGCTACTTGCCACACGAGGACCGCTACCAGCGCCCGACGGTCGAGGGGCGCGACGCGGCGGTGATCATGCGGGGCGGCGTGTTCGACGCGCGCACCGGTCTCTACCGCGCGGCCGACCAGGCTGCGACGCGCGAGGACATGTGGCACGCGTGGTACGACGAGCCGGACGTCGCGCATCCCTACGACCGCGTCACGCGGCCGGCGATGAGCACCGAGCCCGACTTCGCCGGCAAGTACTCGTGGTCGACCGCGGTCGCGCACGCGCAGGACGGCCGCCTCGAGACCGGGCCGCTCGCGCGCCAGCTGCTCGCCGGCGGTGCGGAGGGCGAGACCTGGCAGCACCGCGATCCGCTGGTGCTCGATATGCACCGCGCGCTCGGCGGTGCGAGCGTGATGCTGCGCCACTTCGCGCGCATGCACGAGGTCGCGCGGCTGTACCGCGAGGCGGTGCGGATCCTGCGCGAGCTCCGGCTGTCCGAGCCCTGGTACATCAAACCGACGGAGATCGACGGTCGCGGCTGGGGCGCCACCGAGGCCGTGCGCGGCGCGCTGTGCCACTGGATCGAGATCCAGGACGCCAAGATCAAGAACTATCAGATCGTCGCTCCGACGACGTGGAACGTGGGCCCGCGGACGCGCGATGGCGCACGCGGTCCCATGGAGCAGGCGCTGATCGGAACACCGATCGCCGATCCGACCGATCCGGTCGAGGTCGGTCACGTGTGTCGGTCGTTCGACTCGTGCCTGGTCTGCACCGTACACGCGTATGATGCGCGCACCGGCGACGCCCTGGCTGCATTTCGCACCGCCTGACTCGAATTGACTCCCTTGATCGACCATGCCCATGAACGGCAAAGATGCGGCCGTGCTGGCCAACATCGCGCAGCTCTTGCGCGATGGTCTGGCAACGCAGACCGAGCCGTTCCCGGAGACCGACAAGGAGTTCGCGCAGCTCCTGACCCAGCTCCGGCAGATCCCGCGCGAGGACCTCGAGCAGAAGCTCGTGGTCGCGGGCTTCGTCGACAAGCCGTACGGGCCCGAGAACCAGCGCTGCATGGAGTGCATGTACTTCCTGGTCCACCGCCGGTGGTGTGACCTGCCCGAGCTCGCCGTGCCGGTGGATCCTGACTGGTGGTGCCGGCTGTGGCGGATCTGATCGCGGTGATCGGCTGCGGCAACCCGGCGCGCAGCGACGACGGCTTCGGGCCGGCGGTGGTGCGGCGGCTCGCGCCGTACGCTGGACCGGGCGTGGTGGTGCGCGACGCGGGGACCGATGGCATGGCGGTGATGTTCGCGGCGCGCGGCTGCACGACGCTGATCGTCGTCGATGCGTGCGTGACCGGGCGCGCGCCGGGCACGCTGTTCGAGCTCCCGGCGGAGGCCGTCGCGACGCAGCATCGCCCGGGCATCACGCTGCACGACTTCCGGTGGGATCACGCGCTCCACGCCGGACGCGCGATGTACGGTGACGCATTCCCCGCCGATGTGACGGTGCTCCTCGCGGAGGCCGGCTCGCTCGCGTTCGGGCTCGGGTTGTCGCCGGCGGTCGAGCCCGCGGTCGATCAGGCGGTCGCGCGCATCGTCGAGCTGCTCGCCGCGCGCGGCGCCGCGCCATGCGCGCAGGTGCCGTGAATCGCGGCGGGGCCAACGGATTTTTCCACGCACGACACGCCAGCGACCGTGTATGCCCTGTGGGGCGCGGCGGTCCGCCGGTCACACAATTTTTTCGAGATCGCGAGTGAGGGCTTCAGCGCTCGCCTCACGACTGGCATTCGTGCAAGCCATTGCACGGGGGCGACCTCCCGTCGGTCTTACGCTCGAAGGTCGGTCATCAATCTCGCGCTGCAAACTTAGTTTGCGCTGCGCGGTTTATCTAGACACTGTGTTCCGATTCTCCGAGAACAGACTCATGGATCAGCTGAGCGAGCAGGTACGAGCAGCGCTCGTCACCGCCGCGGATGTAGGGCTCTCGTCCGCCGAGCGCACCGAGATGCTGATGGAGATCGCCGTCGTTCTTCAACAGCGCGGGGAGGCGACGCACCTCGGCTCGGCGATCGCGCTGTACGACAAGGCGCTCGCGCTGTGCCCGGATGCCGAGCGCCTTCTGGGCGCGCGGATCACGGCCCGCCGTGCGACCGCGCTGCAGTCGATGCCGGGTGAGGACCCCGCGTTCCTCGATGCCGCGCACGACGCCTACCAGCAGGCGATCCCGGTGCTCGCCGAGCTCGGGCTCCCCGAGGAGGTCGCCGAGGCCGAGATGAACCGCGGCCTGGTCCTCCAGGCGCTCGCCGGGATGTCGCGCGCGCGCATGTCCGATGCGATCAGCGCCTACCACCGCGCGCTCAAGACGTTCGACCGCGCGCGCTTCCCGCGCGAGTTTGCGATCCTCCAGAACAACCTGGCGACCGCGTTCCTTGCGATCCCGATCACCGACGAGCGCGGCCGGATGCGCGAGGCGCTCGCGGTGCAGGCGTTCGAGGAGGGGCTCAAGATCGTCACGCTGATCGACTACCCGCTCGAGTACGCGATGCTGCAGAACAACCTCGGCAACGCGCTGCAGTACGCGCAGTCGGGGCACGTGGTCGAGAACAACCTGCGCGCGCTCGAGGCCTACGGCGAGGCGCTCAAGGTTCGAACGCGCGAGAGAACGCCGCTCGAGTACGCGATCACGATCGCGAACAAGGCCAACTGTCTGTGGAACCTCCCCGACGATCCGATGCGGCCCGAGCGCGGTGGCGCGCAGAATCTGACGCTGGCCCGCGCCTGCTATGCCGAGGCGCGCGAGATCTTCGTCGCGCACGGCGAGCGCGAGAAGGCGCAGTCGGCCGCGCGCGCGTGCGACCAGATCGATCGCGAGCTTCTGGCCGGCGCGGAGGCGAGCGGCGGCGTGGAGCTGTCGTAGGGAACCATGACGAACCGAGCAGCGACCTCGAACGATGATGGCGGCGCGCCCACCCTGGCGGCGCTCGTCGACGACATCGCGAGGCTCGACGACACGTTCGCCGGCTGGGAGCCCGAGCAGCGCGCCGGCATCGCCGCCTACAAGCGCGCGATCGAGGCGCTGCACGCCGAGGCGCTGCGCCGGCTGGTCCGCGCATGCAAGTCCGAGCCGGCGGCGCTCGCCGCGCTGCGCACGGCCGCGGGCGACGAGGTGGTCTATGCCGTGATGCGCCAGCTCGGGCTGTTGAAGCCGAGCCTCGACGAGCGTATCGAGGTCGCGCTCGCCTCCGTGCGGCCGATGCTCGCCTCGCACGATGGCGACGTCGAGCTGCTGCGAGTGGCTCCGCCGCGCGTCGAGGTCCGG
>DATIPJ010000369.1:0-2676 GCA_035472155.1 Kofleriaceae bacterium | reverse complement strand
CCGTCGTGATCACGAGCACCGCCGCGATCGCGCCCCACGCCAGCATCGCGCCGCGCCACCGCCACGACATCGCCGGTCGGCGCGGGAACGCCGAGATGAACTCGAACGTCAACAGCGCGAGCGCGATCGTCCCGAGCATGCACGGCACCAGCACGCCGGGCGCGACGATCGAGCCACCGGTCAGGACGTTCATGCCGCGCCACGCGGTCATCCCCGCGTCGGTCAGCGCGAGCAAACCGAACATCAGGTTGTCGCGCCGCGCCAGCCGCGCAGCACCAGGGTTGCGTACGAGGCGCCGATCGTGGCCACCGCGAGCGGAATGAGCCCGGCGTTCACGGCTCCTCGCGGCGCAGCCCGTACTCCTCGATCTTGCGATCGAGCGTGGGCCGGCTGATGTCGAGGATCGCGCACGCCCGGCGCTTGTTCCAGTCGGTGTGGGCGAGCACGCGGATGATGTGGCGGCGCTCGATCTCGCGCAGCGTCGGCAGCGCGCCCTCGGCATCGGCCTCGGCGCCGCTCGCGGCGGGGTCGCCCGCGGGCGCCGCAGCGCCGATCGGCAGCAGCGTCTCGTCGAGCACGTCGGTCTTGGCCAGCACGACCGCGCGGAGGTTCTCGAGCTCGCGCACGTTGCCGGGCCAGCCGTGCGCGGACAGCCGGGCGAGCGCGGCCGGCGTGACGTAGCGAACGTCCTTGTCGAGGTCGCGATTGATCTTCGCGAGCAGCCCCTCGACGAGGATCGGGATGTCACTCGCGCGCTCGCGCAGCGGCGGCAGGGCGATCTCGACCACGCGCAGGCGATAGAATAGATCTTCGCGGAAGGCGCCCCGCGCGACCATCGCCGGCAGGTCGCGGTGGGTCGCCGCGATGATCCGCGCCTCGAGCTGCACCGGCCGGCCGTCACCGACCCGCTCGAACGTGCGCTCTTGCACCACGCAGGTCGAGCAGCATGACGTCGGAGGCATCGGCGGCGGCGATCGCTCCCGGCGCATCGTGCGCGGTCGCCACCTCGTAGCCCTCGCCACCGAGAAACTTCTCGAGCGTCCGGCGGATCGACCGATCGTCGTCCACGATCAGGATGCGCGCCACGGTGGTAACGGATGGGGACTTTCCACGGTCCGTGCCATCGTAACAGGCTGATCGTCCATCGAGATTGGCCGCTCGAGGGTAACGAAACATTGCAGCATTGCTGGTTTCTTATTGACAGTGAATGTAACAGTGTTAGATAGAAGTCGTGGACGAACCGCTGACCCTGTCTGGACTCGTGGCCGAGGTGGCCCGGCGAATCGCCGCGTTGCCGGCGCCGCGCAACGGCCAGGTCCGCGCGGTCCCGGACGAGCGAACCGTTCGCTACTACGGGACGATCGGCCTGCTCGACCGGCCGGCAGCGATGCGCGGCCGCACCGCGTTGTACGGGCGCAAGCACGTGGCGCAGGTGGTCGCGATCAAGCGCCTCCAGGGCATGGGCCGCTCGCTATCCGAGATCCAGCAGCTGTGGCCCACGCTCGCTGACGGAACGCTCGCGCGCATGTCGGGCGTGGAGCTGCCGCCTGCCGCCAAGCCGCCCGCGCGCGCGTCATTCTGGAAGCGCGCGCCCGCGGGCGGAGGCGCGCATGAGCCGGTCGCCACCGCTGCTGGGCAAACGGCCGGTCGTTCGCCGCGCGTGTCCGCAGACGATGACACGAACCGTGCCGGCGATGATTCCGCCGCACACGCGGGGACCCCGCACGCGTCGCAGGTGGTTCGAAATGCTGCGCCCGCCGTCGAGCTGCGCCTCGAGCTTGCGCCCTCCGTGGTCCTGTCGCTCTCGGTCGACGAGAGCGTTGCTCTCAACCTGTCACCCGCCGATGTGCACGCGCTTCGCGCCGCCGCGGCACCGCTTCTGGCCGAGCTGGCATCCCGCCGGATCGCGCCGCATCCTGAAGGAGACGACAAATGAATGGATTGCCCATGGTCTTGATGAGTGATGAGGAGGTCGCAGGGTACGGCCGCGACCCCGACGCAGGGTTCGGCGCGCTCAAGACCGAGCGCGGCCTGTTGCCGCTGATCGCGCTGGAGGTCGATGCGCGGGTGACCGGCGTGATCGCGACGACCGAGGTCGCGCAGACCTTCGTCAACACGACGGGGTCGGCGATCGAGGCGACGTACATCTTTCCGCTGCCCGATCGCGCGGCGGTCCACAAGTTCACGATGACCGTCGGCGGGCGGGTGATCGACGGCGTGATCGACGAGCGCGGCGCGGCGCGCGAGGCGTACGACCAGGCGATCGCGGCCGGGCATCGCGCGGCGATCACCGAGGAGGAGCGCCCGGGGGTGTTCACCTTGCGGGTCGGTAACCTCATGCCGGGCGAGGTGGCGACCGTGCGGCTATCGCTGGTCGGCCCGCTGCCGGTCGACGACGGTGAGGTGACGTTCCAGTTCCCGCTCGTGGTCGCGCCGCGCTACATGCCGGGGGTCGCGATCGGCGGCGATCAAGCGGGGCTCGGCCGCGCGCTCGACACCGACCAGGTGCCGGATGCGTCGCGGATCTCGCCGCCGGTGATGTTGCCGGGATGCCCGAATCCGGTGCGGCTCGGGCTGCGGGTCGCGCTCGAGGACGGCGTGATGCGCGAGGTCGCGTCGAGCTTGCACGCGATCACGGTCGCGCGGCGCGACGCGCAGGTCATCGAGGTCCAGCCC
>DATIPJ010000368.1:0-3224 GCA_035472155.1 Kofleriaceae bacterium | reverse complement strand
CCGGAAACGCCAGATAGATCGTCACCACCGTCCCGATCAGCACCGTGAGCGTGAACAGCAAGGAGACCGACACGCGGCGGTGCGGCGGGCGCGGCGCGGTGACCAGCGCGTCGTCGCCTTCGACCGGCCCGGTGGACTCTGCTTCGATGAGCTTCATCACTTCTGACCCGGGGCGAGCCGCGGGGGTGCTCCGAACCTGCGCACGAAGTCGTCGGACAACCTGGCGTAGAATGCCATCAGGTCCGTGGCGGCGTCGATCTCGATCAGGTGCCGGCACACGATCCCCTCGGATCCGTGCGCCTGGGCCCAGGCCGAGGCAGCCGCGCGCACGTTGCCCCGAGCGTAGTGGACCATCGCGCTCTTGCCGCGCGGATAGTCGAGCAGCCCCGAGGCCAGCCGCAGCTGCAGCACGCCTTCGGTGTCGGGGGCGAGATCCCCGGCCTCGGAGAGCGCGTACCACGGACCGAACCTCATATCGCCATAGTAGTGTGACGCATCGTGAGCGAGTCGAAAGCGCAGTGCAGCCTCGCATTCGAGGCAACGCCGTCGCCCGATGTCGTCGATTTCGGACGGGCAGGCGAGCCGGATCGCCTGGTCTGCGGCCATGCGCTCGACGAGCTCGCCGCGCTCGCCGACGGCGCGCTCGACGCGATCTACATCGATCCGCCGTTCGGGACGGGCGCCGTGCAGCGGGGCCGCGGACACGCCTACGCCGACCGCGCCGATGATCCGGATGCGTTCGTCGCCTGGCTCGGGCCGGTGCTGGAGCACTGCCGCCGCGCGCTCGCCCCGCCCGGCTCGCTGTTCGTCCACCTCGACTACCGATCCGTGCACTACGTCAAGGTCGCCCTTGACCGACTGTTCGGGCGCGACCGATTGGTCAATGAAATCGTGTGGTGCTACGCGGTCGGCGGCAAAAGCCGGCGCGGCTTCGGCCGGAAGCACGACACGATCCTGTGGTATGCGCGAAGCAACGACTGGGCGTTTTACCCTGAGGCTGTGCGCGTCCCTCGCAGAGGCGGCTCTCACATGCGCCTGGTCGACGGAATTCAAGAAAAAACCGATCGCAGGACCGGCCGGATCTATCGTTATCCGGTCGCAGCAGGCAAAGTGCCGGAGGACTGGTGGACGGACGTCGAAACCCTGAACCATTCGGATCGCGAGCGAACCGGATGGCCATCGCAGAAGCCCGAGCGGCTGATCGAGCGGATCCTGCGTGCGGTGACGGCCCCCGGGAACCGGGTCGCGGACTGGTTTGCGGGGTCCGGGACCACCGCGGCGGTCGCCCAGCGCCTGGGCAGGGGGTTCATCACGGTGGACTGCGAGCCGGCCGCGGTGGAGCTCTGTCTTGCGCGCCTTACGCAGCAAGGCCGCCGGCTGGCCTTGCAGGGAGCGCCACCGCCGCCGATCCGCGTCGATCGAGCCGCCGATCCACGCAACAATCATCGACGGTAGGACGCATTTGGGCCCGAGCGCTTGCTGAGGCGCTACTGCCGGGCGAGAATTCCGGAGCTTAAGGCGACTGATGGCGGCCGCTCCCCAAGACGAAGCCTCGCGTGTGACACTCGAAGCTTGGCTCGTTACCGACGTCGGCGTCGTGCGCGAGCACAACGAAGACTCGGCGTACATGGAGCCGGCCAACGGGTTCTTCATCGTGGCCGATGGCATGGGCGGGCACGCCGCCGGCGAGGTCGCATCGGCGATGGCCGTCGACACCGTGCGCAAGACCCTCGAGGGTGCCCGCCGCGAGATCGATCTGTTCAAGCGGGGGCCGACCGACGCGGGGCGGCGCGGCATCGTGCAGCTTCTGCAGAGCGCCGTCCTGTCGGCGCACCAGGCGGTGTTCCAGCGCGGGCAGCACGAGGCCGACAAGGCCGGCATGGGCACCACGCTCGACGTCGTGCTGGTCGCCGGGCCCGAGGCCTTCGTGGCCCACGTCGGCGACAGCCGGACGTACCTGGTCCGCGACGGGCGCTCCTCGCAGATCACCACGGACCACACGGTCGCCGAGGTCCTCGTCATCGAGGGCAAGCTCACGATCGAGGAGGCGCAGGTTTCGCCGCTGCGCACGATCCTGGTCAACGCGATCGGCGTGTCGGCCGATGTCGGCGTCGAGATGGCGCACGTCACGCTCAAGCGCGGCGACCGGCTGCTCCTGTGCTCGGACGGGCTACACGACTACTTCCCGACCGAGGAGGAGATCGCGCAGAAGCTGTCGGCCGACGCACCGGGAGACGCGCTCAAGGACATGGTCGAGCTGGCCAAGACGCGCGGCGGCCACGACAACATCACCGGCGTCGCGGTGCAGGTGACCGACGTCATCGAGGCGGTGCCCGCGCAGCTCGAGGGCGAGCACACCCAGCCGGTCGATGCGCCGTCGACGAACCCGTTCGCCTCCGATGAGCCGACCGAGACGGCGCTGATCGAAACCCCGGGCTCGCCGGGCTCCCCGGACTCCCCGGGCTCGTCGAGCGCATCGGCTGCGCCGGCGCTGACGCCGACCCCGCCGCGCACGCCTCAGGAGCTCAAGGAGACGCAGCCGATGCGGATCGTCCAGGAGGACGCCGTCGGCGACACGATCCCGCCGATCGACGAGCCGGCGCGACTCGATCCGCCGCCCGAGCCGGGGGCCGGCGCGGAGACCGAGGCCAAAGGCGACGCCACGCGCGGATTCACGGACAAGCCGGACGCCAAGCTCGAGGGCACAGCGGACGCGGCTGATGCGCGGACCGACGCCAAGGGCGGTGCGAACGCCGACGCCAAGGGTGACGCGAAGGCCGATGCCAAGGCCACGAGCAAGGCCGTGGTCAAGACCGACGACCCGGCCAGCGCGACCGATCCCACCGTCGACGATACGATCGACGTGCCCGACGATGCACCGGACCTCGCAGCCGGCGAGCCCCGCGCCAATGGCGATGGCAAGCCGAGCGATGCCGGGGACGCCAAGGCCTCCGACGGCGATGCAGCGCCTGGAGACCTTGCGGTCGGCGACTCCGGCCGGGTCCGCGCCCGCCGCGATGGCAAAGACGCCTAGGCCGCCGGGCCCGCCATGGTGTGGATCGTTCCGGACGAGCTCGAAGAGGTCGTTCACGCGGCCGCGCGCGCATCGCTCGGCGATGGCCCGCTCGCGCCCGGCGCGCTGACGCGGGCGATCATCGACCGGTCGCGACGCTACACCAGCGAGCGCGGCCGCGCGGCGAGCGATGCGGCCGGCGACCTCGCGG
>DATIPJ010000367.1:0-9270 GCA_035472155.1 Kofleriaceae bacterium | reverse complement strand
TGCTCGAGGCCGCCGAGGGCGACCCGCCGTTCGCGCCGTATCTCGCGATCGAACGCCTGCACGGCCAGACCTTGGCCGAGATGCTGCGCCAGAAGCCGCGGCTGCCCGCGCCCGAGCTCGTCGAGCTGATCCGCCAGGCCGGCGCCGGCCTCGACGCCGCGAGCCGCGCGGGCATCGTGCACCGCGATATCAAGCCGGCGAACCTGTTCCGCGATCGGGTGTGGAAGATCCTCGACTTCGGCGTGGCGATGCTCGGCCTCGATGGCTCGGGCACGCTGACCCAGGGCGGCATCGTCGGAACGCCGAGCTACATGGCGCCCGAGCAGGCGCAGGGTCGCCGGCTCGACGGCCGCGCCGACCTGTACGCGCTGGCCGCGGTCGCCTACCGCTGCGTGACCGGCCGCCATCCGTTCTCGGGCGCCGACACCCCCGCGCTGCTCTACGCGGTGGTCCACAAGATGCCGCTGCGGCCGGGCGACAGCGCCGAGCTCCCGCCCGACCTCGACCGCTGGTTCGCGCTCGCGCTCGCCAAGGCACCGGCCGACCGGTTTGCCTCGGGCGAAGAGCTGGCCGGGGCGCTCGAGACCGCCCTCGCGGACGCGCTCGATCCGAAGCTGCGGCGGCGCGCCGATGCGGTCCTGCGTGCGCTCCCGTGGGCGTGACGGTCGTGGATCGCTATGCTCCCCGCCGTGGACCGTGCGCTCGCGACCACGCTGACCTCCGCGGCCGATGCGCTGCGCGACGAGGAAGTCGAGCGCACCCGGGCGTTCCTGCGGCTGGGCTGGGTCGTGGCCGCCGGCACGGTGCTCGCGCTGCTGGTCGCGCCGGGCAACCGCGGGATCGCCGCGGCGCTGCTGTTCGGGCTGGGGCTCGCGCTGCTCGGCAGCCTCTGGCTCGACCGCGAGCTGCGCTCGGCGCGCTACAGCGTGCGCCGGCTCGATGCGCTCGCGTTCGCCGCGATCGCGTGCGGCCAGCTCGGCATCCTCTACGTCGGCATCTTCTCGGCGGCGCCGCTCGTGGTCGCGCTCGGCGTCCTGATCTTCTGCCGCACCGAGCACCTGCCGAGCGCGATCGGCGTGTACGCCCTCGCCGCCGGCTCGCACGCAGTGGTCTCGGCGCTCGTGCTATCGGGCGCGATCCGCGATCCCGGGTTCTATCCGGTGCGCGCCGACTGCTCGGTGGAGGCGCAGATCGTCGGCCAGGTGCTGCTGCAGATGGCGTACGGCATCTGCTTCTTCCTCGCGCGGCTGACCCGCAAGACCTCGCTGCGCGCGATCGAGGATCTCCAGCGCGCGACCCGGCTCGCCGCCCAGCACGACGCGCAGGTCGCCGAGCTGCGACAGGACCTCGACCGCGCGCTCCAGATCGGCGGCCCGGGGCGGTTCACCGGCCACGTCGTCGGATCGTGGGAGCTCGGCAACGTGCTCGGCCGCGGCGCGATGGGCGGGGTCTACGAGGCCGCGCACGCGATCACCGGCGCCGAGGCACCCCGTGTCACAGATCCGCGGCGTCCGGCCGTCCGGCCGGAGGCCGCCGTCAAGCTGCTGCGCCGCGAGCTGCTCGCCGATCCGCGGCACGTCGAGCGCTTCCTGCGCGAGGTCCGGATCGCCGGCGCGATCGACTCGCCCCACGTCGTGAGGGTCCTGGGCGCCGCGCTGCCCGACGACCCGCTGCCGTATCTGGCGATGGAGCGCCTGCGCGGCAAGACGCTCGGCGAGCTGTTGCGCGCGGGTCCGTTGCCCGGCGGCGCCCTCGCGCGCCTGGTGACCGCCGCCGGCGAGGTCATCGATCGCGCACACGCCGCGGGCGTGGTGCACCGCGACCTCAAGCCGCACAACCTGTTCCTCACCGACGGCGGCACCTGGAAGGTGCTCGATTTCGGCGTCGCGCTGCTCGGCGAGAGCTCCGGCACGCTGACCCGCGGCGCGGCGATCGGCACGCCGGCGTACATGGCGCCCGAGCAGGCCCGCGGCGCCGCGATCGATCACCGCGCCGACCTCTATGCGCTCGGTGCCGTGGTCTACCGCTGCCTCACCGGCCGGGTGCCGTTCGTCGCGCGCGACACGCCCGCGCTGCTCTACGCCGTCGTCCACATCATGCCACTGCGCCCGTCGGCGTTCGGGCCGGTCCCGCCGCAGGTCGAGGCGTTCCTCCAGATCGCGCTCGCCAAGTCGCGCGAGGCGCGCTTCGAATCGGGCGCCGAGCTCGCGATGGCGTTCGCCGCCGCCGAGCAGGGGACCTTGCCCGACCTCCTGGTGCGTCGGGCCAAAAAGCTCGCCCAGCAGCTGGCGTGGACCGAGCCCGACGCGAGCGCCGCCAAAGGCTGACCCGTCGGCGCTACGGCTCGACCCGCATCCCGGGCCGCGTCGCGATCCGGCGCTGCAGCTCCTCGTCCTGGCGGTCGTGCGGGTGGAGACACACCGCCACCAGCCAGTCGGTGGCGCACACGTGATCGAGCTGGCCGCTCTGCTCGGCGCGCCAGCGCAGAAGGATCGAGGGCGATGCGCGCTCGACCACGCGGATCAGGTTGTTGACGTAGCCTTCGCTCTTGGCGATCGCGCGCGCGATCCGCGGCCCCGACCAGCCCTTGTCGTGGAGCAGCTTGCACCAGATCGCGAGATCGCACGTCCCGGCGAAATCGATCGCGAGCTCGTTGTCGACCGTGAAGGGTTCCATGGCAATCATCCGTTGACCTCCCCTCGAAGACGCCTGCACTGTCTCGATCATTCCATGGCGACCGCCGGCGACTCGGGCAAGCCCCTGCCGTTGAAACTCGGAATCAAAGAAGCGCACAAGGTCGCGATCCTCGGCGCACCTTCGGGCTTCGGGCTCGGTGCGCTGCCGACGGGTGTCACACGCGCGCGCGGTTTGACTGGCAAAGCCCTGTTCGATGTGCTCGTGGCGTAAAGCTCACGTGGCCGCGCTGGCCGCGCGGGCCCGTGCGAGCACGCCGTCGAGCATCGGCTCGGTGAGCCGTCCGGTGAACGTGTTCTGCTGGCTCACGTGATACGACGCCACCAGCTGCCACGGCCCGATCGTCGCCTCCGCGGCGTGACCAAACTTCGGCCGCGGCCGCGGCAGCGCGTGGCCCAGCGCCTCGGCGGCGAGCAGCACGCCATCCCAGGCGAACGCGCCGAGCGCGAGGACCGCGCGGACCTGCGTGAGCAGCTCGAGCTCGCGCACCAGGTAGCCGACGCAGCGATCGCGCTCCGCCGGCGCCGGGTGGTTGTCCGGCGGCGCGCAGCGAACCACGCAGGACACGTACGCGCCCGAGAGCGCGAGCCCGTCGCCGCGCGACACCGAGGTCGGCTGGTTGGCGAACCCGGCGCGGTGAAGCGCCGCGTAGAGCCAGTCGCCCGATCGATCGCCGGTGAACACGCGGCCGGTGCGGTTGCCGCCGTGCGCGGCAGGCGCGAGCCCGACCACGAGCAGCCGCGCCGCCGGGTCGCCGAACCCGGGCACCGGGCGCGACCAGTACGCCCCGCCGGCGAATCGCCTCGGCGCCGCGCCCGCGGCCGCCTCGCGGCAGCGCACCAGCCGCGGGCACTTGCGGCACGCGACGATCGCGGCCGACAGCGCGCCGAGGTCCGACATGTCGCCGCCACGGCGCGCCATGCACGCGATCATACGTGAGGAATCGATGCGCGTGAGGAGCAGGTGCCGCAGCGCGCGTCGACGTCGCAAGCTGCGTGCGCGCCGTGCGGCGACGCACGGCACCGGGATCACGCGTGCCGCCGATGGCACGACGACGTTAGATCGAGAAGCCGGTGTGGAAACGCGATCTCGAGCCGGCGTACCCTGTCGAGCTGATGGCGGTACAGGGTTTGCTGAGCACTCCGCGGAGAGGTTGTGCATGAGATCGATTCGAAAGATCGTCGTCCTGGGCGCCAACGGAGCGATGGGCTCGGCGTCGGGCGCCGTGTTCGCGGCGGCCGGCGTACCGACGGTGTTTCTCGCCAAGACGCTCGACAAGGCCGAGGCCGGCCGCGCGCGCGCCGAGCAGCTCACGCGCGGCAAGCTCTCGCACGATGCGATCAGCTGCGGGACGTACGCCTCGGATCTGGGCCACGAGCTCGCCGACGCCGACCTCGTGTTCGAGGCGGTCTCCGAGGACATCGCGACCAAGCGCGAGCTGTTCGCGCTGATCGATCGCCTGCGCAACGCCGACACCATCGTCGCCACCGGGACGTCGGGGCTGTCGATCCGGAGCCTGTGCGCCTCCGCCAGCCCGAGCTTTCGCCGGAACTTCCTCGGCATCCATCTGTTCAATCCGCCCACGGCGATCGTCGGCTGCGAGCTGATCGCGCACGCCGGCACCGATCCGGGGGTGGTCGCGGTCGTGCGCGACTTCCTGACCGCGCGCGCCGGCCGCGAGGTGGTCGAGACCTCGGACACGCCCGCGTTCGCCGGCAACCGCGTCGGCTTCAAGGTGCTCAACGAGGTCGCGCAGCTCGCCGAGGAGCACGGCGCGGCATTCATGGACCAGCTGGTCGGGCCCCACACCGGCCGCGCGATGGCGCCGCTCGCCACGATCGATCTCGTCGGCTGGGACGTCCACAAGGCGATCGTCGATAACCTCCACGCCAACACGCACGACATCGCGCACGACCAGTTCCGCCTGCCGGCGTACATGCAGCGCGGCATCGACCGCGGCCACCTCGGGCGCAAGACCCGCGAGGCCGGCGGGTTCTATCGCGTCGAGCGGCGAAGCCGCGAGGACCAGGATGACCCCCGAGAGCGCGAAGCGCTCGAAGGGAAGGGGCCCAATGCTCGCCACCTCGTGCTCGATCCGGCGACCGGCGACTACCGGCTGCTCGCCGAGGTCGCGCCGCCGGTGCCGGCGTTCGCCGAGCGCATGACGCTGGCGATCCGTAGCGGCCAGGCGAGCGGCTACCGGCGCGCGATGGAGGTCCTGTGCGCTGCCGAGGGCTGGGAGGCCGAGCTCCTGCGCCGCATCCTGCTCGGCTACATCTCGTATGGCCTGGGGCTGGTCGGCGATGTCGTCGAGCGACCGCGCGACGTCGATCGCATCATGGGCTTTGGCTTCCACTGGGCGCCGCCCAGCGTCCTGGTCGACGCGATCGGCCCCGGGCGGACCATCGTCCTGCTCGAGCGAGCCCACCTGCCGATCCCGCGCGCCGTGGTCGACGCCGCCGTCCACCAGCGCGCGCTGTTCAACGAGCCGCGGGTCGACCGCGCGCGGTTCTTCGTCGTCGCTGCCTGATCCGGCATGCTACCAAGCGCCATGACCGACGACCTCGCGCGGTACCGATCCAATCGCCAGGACGAGGTCGATAGCGCCGAGCAGTATCGCGCGATGGCCGCGGCCGAGCCCGATGCCGCGGTCGCCAAGATCTACCGCGACCTCGCCGACGTCGAGGAGAAGCACGCCGGGTTCTGGGAGACCAAGCTGCGCGAGAAGGGCGTCGACCCCGGGCCGCGCCGGCCGAGCTGGCGGGCGCGGGTGCTGGCGTGGACGGCGCGCCGGTTCGGCCCCCGCATGATCCTGCCCACCGTCGCCCAGCGCGAGGCGGTCGGCCGCAACGATTACGCCGCGCAGTCCGAGACGGCCCACACCAGGATGCCGGCCCAGGAGCGCTCGCACGCCCGCGTGCTCAAGGCCATGCTCAAGCGCCCCGAGGGCGTCCCCGGCAGCGAGCTGGCGCGCGTCGAGGGCCGGCACAGAAATGTCGGCGGCAACGCGCTGCGCGCCGCGGTGCTCGGCGCCAACGACGGCCTGTGCTCGAACCTCGCGCTCGTGATGGGCGTCGCGGGCGCATCGAACAGCTCGCACGCGATCCTGATCACCGGCCTCGCGGGACTGCTCGCCGGCGCGTGCTCGATGGCGCTCGGCGAGTGGGTCTCGGTGACCTCGTCGCGCGAGCTGGCCGAGCGCGAGCTGCGGGTCGAGCGCGACGAGCTCGCGGCCGCCCCCGACGAGGAGCGCGAGGAGCTGCAGCTGATCTACGAGGCCAAGGGCATCCCCAAGGACGAGGCGCGCCAGCTCTCGATGCGCCTGCTCGATGATCACGGCGCCGCGCTCGATGTCCTGGCGCGTGAGGAGCTCGGCATCGATCCCGACGAGCTCGGCGGCTCGGCGCGCGTGGCCGCGGTCACGTCGTTCCTGCTGTTCGCGTTCGGCGCGGTGTTCCCGGTGGCCCCGTTCATGATCGCGAGCGGCACCGCCGCGCTGGTCACCAGCATCGCGGTCAGCGGCCTCGCGCTGTTCGGCATCGGCGCCGCGATCACCGTGTTCACGGCTCGCCCGGTCTGGCGCTCTGGAGGGCGGCAGGCCCTGCTCGGCCTGGCCGCCGCCGGGGTGACCTATGGGGTGGGGACCCTCCTGGGAGCCGCGGTCAGCTGATGCAACCCGCAGTAGACGTCTTCTGGCCCCGCCTCCCGTAGGAGGCGCCCGATCTGGGCGAGATCACTGGCGCGCCTCCGTGGCACGTCGGCTGCTGTGGTGCTCGGTTGACAAAGGATCACCATATGTCGAAACCCGACGAGCTCCAGACCATCGACACCGCCGCCCTCGCCCAGGTCAGCGGCGGCGTCGCCCAGGTGCCCCCGACGACGACCACCGACCCGGTCCTCTCGGCGCTGACCGACATCCTCGACTCGCTGAAGACGCTGACCCAGCAGGGCTCGAGTAGCGGCGGCGGCGGGCTGAATCAGCAGGAGATGCTGATGATGTTCATGGTGATGCAGCAGCGGAACCAGCAAGCAGCCGCTGCGGCCGCGGCTGCCTCCGCCGGCGCGTGGTGGAACCAGCAGCCGATCGTTCGTTACTACTGACGACGCGAGCGAACGCGACACGCCGAGCGGCGTCGAGCACGCCCGCGTCCGCCCGTGCGAGCGGCTTCGTCGCGCGGGGGTCGATCATCGGTGCGGCTCGCTACAGATCCAAGTCCGATTCACCCCCGAGCGTGTCATGCGGGCACGCCCGGCGATCATGCGCCGCGGCATATCGATTGCTGCCTGTCGTCGCATGGATACGTTCTTGGACGAGCCAACCGCGCGGTTCGTGAGTCGGTACGGTGAGGGCGACATCGCCGAGCTACCGCCCACGGTCACCCAGGCGCGCCCGCTCGGCGGGTGGCGCAAGGCAGCGCTGGTCGCCGGCCTGCTCGCCGCCCCGGCGCTCGTCGGCGTCGCGTACGGTCGAATGCTGCGCAAGCGCCGCCTCCTGACCGGCGGGCTGACCGCGCTCGCGCTCGGCGCCGCACGCGTCGAGCTGGCGCGCTGGTTCACTCCCGAGCCGGCGTACGACGACGCGGGCCACGTCGGCGCGCTCGAGCTGCGCCAGTACGCCGCGCGGGTCGAGGCGGTCACCGAGATCGAGGACACGCACCTCGAGTCCGCGCTCGATCACGGCTACGGCCGGCTCGCCAGCTACGTGTGCCGCGCCAACAGCCGCCACGAGATGCTGACCCGCACCACACCCGTTCTCACCGCGATGCGCGACGGGCGCTACACGGTCGCGTTCGTGATGCCGCCGGGCCGGACGCTGACCGATCTGCCGCGGCCGCAGCACCCGGGGATCGCGCTGCGCGAGGTCCCGCCCCACGCGATCGCGGTGCTGCGCTTCCGCGGCCGGTTCACGCGCGACAACGTCGCCGCCCACGAGCGCGCTCTCCTGCGCAACATCGTCGATGCCGGCCTGGGCACCCGCGGCAGCATCGTGTTCGCCGCCTACGACTCGCCGCTGACGCTGCCGATCCTGCGCCGCAACGAGGTGTGGATCGAGACCGTGTAAGGCGTCAGTTCCCCGGGCGGGCCTCGACATGGAGCTCGATCTGCACCATGCCGTTGGCCTGCCGCGCCCAGCGCGCCGCCGTGAGCACGAGGTCGTCCAGGTCGTGCCCCCAGATGCCGTAGGCGCCGTCGGTGCGATTGCGGGCGCGCCGCGCGCCGCGCTCGTCGAGGGGGATCGTCTTGGTCGCCGCGGTGCCCTCCTCGGCGTCGTAGACGTGGCCGTACTCCTCGCAGATGACCTTGACCAGCGCGCCGCGCGTGAAGCCGAGCGCCAGCGACGACGAGATCGGGATCGACGCCGGCGTCGATAGCGGATAGTCGATCACCAGCACCGCATGCTCGAACGGGATCACGATCTCGTCGGGCTTGTCGAGCGCCGTCACCGCGTGCTCGGGATCGCTCACCCGGATCCCGCCGGGGAACGCGATGCGTTGCACCATCATCGCGACCGGCGGCTCGGCCGTCACGCGCACGCGCGACAGCCACCACCACGTCCCCGCGATCACGAAGATCACGACCAGCAGCGTTACCTGCGGCAGCACGCCGCGAACCCTATCACCGTGGCGAGGCGGCCGCCCGCGCTAGGAGACCGTATCGCATACGGTCTCCGTCGCATCGATCGGCTCGCGAAGCGCTCGCCTATACGCCAAAGACGGCTCGCATTCGCTCGCCTAGGAACAACCACTCGTCGAGCCACAATTGGGGCACTTGTGGCATGCGCCGTTGCGCACCATGAGCGTGCCGCATTCGTGACACGGGGGCGCATCGGTCTCCTGGACCCATGCGCGGTCGCGCGCAGGCTCCACGACCTCGACCGGGATCGCCGGCGTGCCCGCCTTGGTCTCGATGAAATCCTTGGACAGCAGCGGGATCTTCGGCAGATCGAGCTGCGTGTTGGACGACCTGGCCGCCGGATGACGCTCGTAGATCGAGGGCCCATCCGACGGGAACCGGATCGCGAGCCAGCGGAACAGGTAGTCCATGATCGACGTCGCGAGCGGGATCTCCTGGTTGCCGGTGAAGCCCGACGGCTCGAACCGCGTGCCCTTGAACTTCTCGATCAGGACGTGGAGCGGGACGCCGTGCTGCAGCGCCAGCGAGATCGCCGTGGCGAACGAGTCCATGAGGCCGGCGATCACCGAGCCTTCCTTGGCCATGCGGACGAAGATCTCGCCCGGCGACTGGTCCTCGTACATGCCGACAGTGATGTAGCCCTCATGGCCGCCGATCGAGAACTTGTGGGTGAACGAGGCGCGCTCGTCGGGCAGCTTGTAGCGGTTGGCGATCGGCGGGCCGGCCGGGCGCGACTTGCGCGCGCGCAGCGCCTCGACCAGCCGGCGCTCCTCGGGAGCGAGCAACGGCAGCGCGTCCGCCGGCTCGACGGCCTGCACCGGGGCGAGCTCGCTGGTCTTGGAGCCGTCGCTGGTCGCCTGCTTCATGGTGGTCGACAGCGGCTGGGTGCGCTTGCAGCCATCGCGGTAGCCCATGTTGCGCGGCTCTTCCTGGCACCACAGG
>DATIPJ010000366.1:0-22983 GCA_035472155.1 Kofleriaceae bacterium | reverse complement strand
GGCATCGGCTGCTTGTTCTTGCGCAGCCGATTCTGGATCTGGAGCAGATCCTTGCCCCAGATGTACTCCATCGCGATGAAGTGAGAGCCGTCGATACGGCCGAGCTCGAAGATCTGGCAGATGTTCGCATGCGCGAGCTGCCCGGCGATCTTCGCCTCATCGATGAACATCTTGATGAAGTCGCGGTCCTCACCCATCGTCGGGAGGATTCGCTTGATCGCGATGATCTTCTCGAAGCCTTCAACGCCGTAGGACTTGGCCTTGAAGACTTCGGCCATGCCACCCACGCTGATGCGATCCAGCAGCAGGTATTTCCCGAATGGTACGGGCTGCCTCACTCGGTCCAATGGTAGCGGACGCTCCGCAGAAATCACAGTGAGAAGGGGGGCAGATGCCGCGGTTCAGCGACGACAGTGCGCGGTTTTTTTCATGGCGCGTGGTCTGTCGCCCATGGATGAGCAGCGACAGGCGGCAATGTAGGTGACCAGCCGCCAGGCAATCTAGTACGCCGCCGAGCAGGAAAACCTGCCGCGCCGCCGCGTGATTCTCGCAGCGAAGTCGCGTCGGGTCAGTTTTGGGTACTTCGTCCAGCCGGCGGTCCAGTCCACCATGCCGATCGCGCCGGTGGCTGCGGCCGGCAGACCCGGGTTGAGGTGGAAGCTGTTGTGAGGATCCGCGCGGCGTGCGGTCGTCGAGTCTTGCAATCCAGATCTCTAAAAGCGGCCGGAGATCCCTACCACGCTCTCGTCGGACGACACGCGCGCGAACGGCTGCAGCGCCTGCTCCCGCGTGTGCTGGCGATATCCCTGGATCCCATCGTAAACACCAAATAGATAGACCGCGATCGCGCCGAAACCGCTCGCGATGTTATACGGGCGGACCCGCTGCGCGGCGCGGGTGTGATCCGAGGGATCGTTGCAGGTCAGGCCGCCGCCGCTCGTGCCCTGCGTGTGCTCGCACCACGAGCGCAGCAGCGCGTACGTCGTCAGGTTGGTGACCAGCAGCGCGCCGAGCAGGCCGCCGATGACGTAGCCCTTGGCGCGGTCGCCGTTCTGGAACTGGCCGAACGGCGGCAGCAGCGTGAGGTACCAGGACCGCGTCGGTCGGTTGCGCAGCGCGCGCAGCTCGGCGGCGTGCCGCGACGCGACATCGTTGAAGAACGAGACGACATCGGGCGGATAGAGCGCCGGGTCGAGCCGGCCGTCGAGATCGATCTTCAGGTAGGCGACGAAGTGGCTCTCGGCGAGCCCGTTGCGCTGCTGGAAGAACGCCGCGATGCCCGACAGCCGATGGGCCTCCCCCAGGTCCGACGGCGCGAGTCGCCTGCCGAGCAGCGGCTCGATCAGCTGCGTCACGCGCGGCCAATCGCCCGCCAGCGCGGCGCTGTTGCCGTCGCGCAGGACCTCCGAGGTCGTCGTTCCCGGCTGCGCGACCGCCAGCGCGCTCCACATCGCGACCAGCGCGAGCGCGCCAACGGCTGCCTTCACCACGACGCCACGGTGCGCCGCACGTGCGGCCGCAGGATCGCCAGCACCTCGCGGGAGACGCGCGCGGCGAGGTCGGCGACGCTGAGCCCGCGCTCACCCACGACGGTGTCGGTCGTGACCACGCGGTCGAACACCACGGCGCTGGCGTCGGTGATCTGCACGCGCACGCGGGCGCGCGCCATCGGTAGCGGCGCGGTGTCGGCCGTGTAGCCGAGGATCCAGAACCCGAACGCCAGATCGCTGCCCTCGGCGGCGACCGACTTGGTGGCGATCCTCGGATCGAGCTTGCCGGCGTCGAGCTTCTTGATCTCGCGCTTGTGCCCGCGCACCCAGTCGACGACGGCGCCATCGAGCGCGGCGAGCAGCACGCCGGTGCCCGCGGGCTTGCGCGCGTCGACCACCGAGATCAGCACGGGGCGGTTCGCGGCGGCCGGCTGCGGCACCCCTGCCGGCGGGCGGACCTGGATCACGCGTCCGTGGTCCTCGGTCGGCGCGCGGTGGAGCGCGGCGAGCTTGTCGCGCACGATCGGCAGGATGCGCGCCGACAGCTCGGTCGCGGCGCTGTCGATCTTGGCCAGCCCCGGCGCGGTCGCCGACAGCGTCTCGAGCACCACGCCATCGACCGTGTTGCGGATCCGCAGCGAGATCGTGACCGCGTTCGCCTTGCCGAGCGCGATCGTGCCGTCGACGATCAGCCGCGCGCGATCGGGCACCGCCGTCTTGGGCCCGACGACGACGACCGCCACGTTGCCCGCGCCGAGCGCCCGGGCGATCTCGCTCGCGACCGGCTGACCGTAGAGCTCGAGGCTGCGATCGGCGTCGAGCGGCAGCAGCGCGACCGCATCGCCGCCGGGCTCGGCGCGCACCGGTACTGCCGCGGCCACGATCGCGACGGCCAGCACGACATCGATCAGGCGCTTCACGGCGTGCACGCAGCGAGTCTACCCGCGCGGGCGATGTCGTCTCAAATCGATGTCATCGATTAGGCTCGAGGACTCGGCGGCTCAGTGCGTCCCGGGGTCGGGCACCGATACGGCGAACTTGCCTGTGGCGTCCGACACGGCCTCGGCGATCGGGCGCACGCGCTCGATGCCGCTGCAGCTCTCGCACAGGATCTGGATGACGGCATTTGCCAGCACCTGTGTCCCACCGAACATCTTCACCGAGCCGCGCAGGCGCAGCGCGCGCGGCAGCTGATACGTCGACGCCATCGTGCCGGCCGTGCGATCGGTCACGACCAGCGGCGCGCCGCGGCCCACCGGATCCTGGAACCGCAGCTCGTAGCGGCCGCCGGCGGCGAATGCAGCAGTGACCTCGCCAGACGCGTTCGCGGTGACATGCGCGACCGGGACCGCGGCGCGCGCGAGGGCGCCGAGCGGCACGACATCGACCACGGCGCTGCGCAGCGGTGCGCTCGCCGGGTCGACGATCGCGGCGGTGACCGACGTCATCGCGGGCGCGTCGAGGCTCGCCGGGGCGCCGGCCGTGGTGTCGAGCGCGGCCACGGCGATGTCGCCCGCGGCCACGGTCACCACCGCCGATAGCGCGGCCGCCGGCACGCGGCGCGCGGGCACGACACCGCTGCCGTTCGTCCGCGCGGTGAGGCGGACCTCGCCGGTCGCGTCGACCGCGGCGCCCGCAGTGACGGTGCCGGCCATCGCGAGCGAGCCGACCACCGTCACCTCCGCATCGCCGACCGGCGCGCCGTTGCGCAGCACGGTCGTTCCGGCGAGGTCCCGGAGCGCAAGGCCGGGGTGATAGCGGATCGCGAGCGGCTTGGTCAGGTCGAGCGCGAGCGAGGTCGCTGACAGCCGCGGCAGCCCGCTGGCCTCGGGCGGCACGACCTCGATGGTGACCTGGTTGCCGCCGGGCTCGGCCCGCAGGAGGAACGTCCCGTCGGCCTCGGTGGTCGCGAGCGTCGAGGGCACGCCATCGATCGTGAGCTGGACCTTGGCGCGCTCGATCGGCGCGCTCGCCGGATCGACGACGCTGCCGGTGATCGGGGCACCGGCGCCGACGACGACGAACGGGCTCGTCGACGACCAGTTGATGATCCGGCGCGGCACGGAGCCCGGCTGCGATGGCACGACCAGCACGGTGTACAGCCCCGGGACCAGCCGCAGCGACGTGCGCCCCAGGTTGTCCGCGAACGCCTCGACGATCGCGTCGGGCGCGCCGTTGGGCGCGAAGCGCAGGTACGCCGCGACCGGCCCGCTCGGGCCCATGACCAGCGGGCTCGCCGCGACCCCCGGCTCGACGGGCAGCGGCCCGATGTCGACGTCGGCGCCGCCCGCGATCTCGAACACCCGGTCGAACGGAGGCGCCCCCGAGGCCTGCGAGGACACGACGTGTGCCCGCAGCTGCTCGGTCTTCGCGCCGGAGGCGCGCACGTTGATCGTCGTCGACGCGCCCGCGCAGAACCGCGGCGATCCGGTGACGTCGAGGTCGACCTTGTAGATGCCCGGGTCGGGCGCGCGGAACGTGATCTGCGTGCTGTCGGCGGACGGCGTGAAGTTGACGTCGAGGCCGTTGAACCCGACGTGCCAGTGATACTCGAGGACGCCCGGGGCATTGACGACGAACGACTGCACGTTGAGCGTCGCCGAGGGCCCGGACACCGGCTCGCCCGGGAAGAACTGCAGGTTGACCGAGCAGCCCTCGGGCGCATCGCCCGGCTCGCCGGCACCGCCATCCGCGCCCCCGCCCGGCGGCACCGCGCTCGGGTCGCTGCTGCCCTTGCTGCACGCGCTCGCCGCAAACGCCGCGACGGCCGCGATCACCGCCGCCCCCGCCTTCATCGCACCTCCACGCGCCACGTCTGGCGCTGGATGCACGCCGACTGCGCGGCCACCGAGCACGTCGCATCACCGTCGGGGCACCGGATCGCGGTGCGGTTGCGGTCGAAGACCTCGACCCGCAGCTCGACGATGTCGCCGGGCGTGAACGCGTCCGGATCGAGCTCGACGCTGTTGCCGGTCGCACCGACGAGGATCTGCCGCTCCGGGCTGTCGGGCGCGAGGATCGACCATTCGAATGCCGTCGTGCCGAAGTGCGGATCGTCGGACAGCGGCGGATACGGGTCGAGATCATCGATCACCAGCGGGACCTGGAAGCGCGTGGGCTCGGCGATCGGCAGGGCGTCGTCGTCGGGCGGGACCAGCGGCTGCGACTGCGCGATGCACGGTGCCTCGTCGGGACCGATCATGAGCTGGAGGTGCTTCTCGATGGGCGCGTTGTCGCCGTCGGAGGCCGTGACCCGGATGTCCCATGCACCCGTGCGGTCCGGGACCATCAACTTGCCGGCCGTGGTGTGCTGGAGGTCGGTGAAGTCGGGTGGCACCGCCAGATCCGTCAGCGCCACCGCCGACGGCGCGGGCGCGAGGATGTCCCACTGGACCGCGACACCGAGCGGGCCATCGTCAAGGTCGCCGTACTTTGCGTAGAGCTCGACCGGCCCGCCGACGACATAGCTGTGCGCCGCCTGCCGGGTCTCCAGGGTCGGCGCATCGTTGATGGTGTATCGAGGCGCCTGCGCGACCGCCGCGCCGCGCTCATCGCGCAGCTCGAAGTTGACCCGGATCGACTGCACGCCGGCGAGGTCGCTCGGGACCTCGATCTTGGCCATCGGCGTGTCCTGTTCGTCGTAGGCGCTGCGATCGCAGTCGTTCACGCCGGGGCCGCTGCAGCGGTGCGCTTTCCAGCTGAAGCTGGCCTTGGTGCGGTCGCCGTCCGCGTCGTCGAAGTCGACGGTGAGCTGCAGAAGGTCGCCGCGATGGACCAGGCCGCACGAGCGGCCCGGGCTGTCGCTGATCACGCAAACCACGGGCGAGATCAGCGGCATCTCGTTGATCGGGTCCAGGTACAGGCATCCCGTCAACAGCATGCTGACGCAGATGACGAGCCTCACGCGCTGACGGTGCTGCAACCACCCTGCCATGCGCAAGTGACCGGATCACAACTGCGATGACCGACGACCGGACGCCGACCACGACACGCCTGTCGCGGTGGGCGCCCACAGGCCGCGGGTGCCACCGCACGCGACATTACTGGTAGCACTCGAGCTCCGGCGAGTCGCGCAGCGTGCAGCTCGCGCGCAGCGTGATGAACTGACGCTTGCCGCCGGCGACCACCTCGACCCGGCGCGGCTTGAGCCTCACGACCGCGCCGCGCTTGTAGACCTTGCCGTCGATCGTGGCGCTGATGTCGAGGCGGACCGCGATGTCGGGGACGGTACCGACGAGCGTTTGGGTCGCGCCCGGCAAGACGTCGGTCTCCTGCGTCCACTCGCCGGCGGCGGGGTTCACGCAGCGAACGGTGTGGTGCCCGGCGGGGACCTCGATCGGCTTGTTGCGAAGAATGCCGCGCTGCTTGCCGTCGATCCAGACCTCGCACCACACCGGGTTCTGCACGATCACGTGGCCGACAGCGGGCACGACGGCAGCGTCGAGGGGCGGCGCGGTCGTCGTCGGTGCCACAGCGCCAGCGTCGATCGCGGCGGTCGGCCCGGGGACGACCGGCGCCGCGGACGGCAGCGGCACCGCGGCGTCGCTCGGTCGGCCGGCGTGGGTCGAGGGCGCGGCGGCGGAGGCTCGTCCTCCGCGCGGAGGGTCGACGCGTGCGTCGAGCGCGCGACTCGCGATCGCCGCTGCATCGGTGGCCGTGTCATCGATCGCATGGTCGATCTGAGCGTCGCGCGGCTCCGGCGTCACACCCGGGGGCTCCGGCACCGTCGGCACGCTCGGCTGGGTTTGCGCGATCGTTGGCTCGGCGTCGGGCGCGCGCGCATCGAGCGCGGTCGCGCCCGCCGAGGAGCTCAGCATGCGCCAGCTCAGCGCCGCGCCGCCGCCGACCAGCGCGAGCGACAGCCCGGCGACGGCGAGCGCGCGGTTGCGGCGCGACAGCCGCCCGCCCTCGGTGACCCTCGCGACCAGCGCGTTGACCCCGGGGTCGTCGGGGGCCAGTGCGCTTGCGCGATCGGCGAGCGCCATCGCGCGCGGCAGCCGCGCCTCGGTGATCGCGCTCCGCGCGGCGGCGACCACCGCGGTCACCACGGCCTTGGTCCGCGCGTGCAGGAACGCCTCGGGGTCCTCGAAGTACGCCGAGAGCTCCTCGGTCGGATCGCCCAGGCCGCCGGTGGCAGCCAGCGCGCGCAGCTCGGCGGCGAACGCGGTGGCGCTCTGGGGCCGCGAGGTCGGGTCGGTGGCCATGGCGCGCTCGACGAGCCGCGATAGATCGGGCCCGCACGAGGGACGGCGGCGCACCGGGGGCACCAGGGCGCCTGCCGCGATCAGCGAGATGACCTTGGCGGGCGAGCCGCTGTAGGGCAAGGAGCCGGTCGCGAGCTGATACAGCGTGGCGCCGAGCGAGTACACGTCGCTGCGCGCGGTGGTGACATCACCGCTCGCCTGCTCGGGGCTCATGTACGCCGGCGTGCCGAGCAGCGCGCCGGTCCGCGTGACCAGCGAGTCCTCGGTCTCGAGCCGCGCGACCCCGAAGTCGGCGAGCAAGAGCCGCCCGCCCGGCGCGATCAGCACGTTCGCCGGCTTGACGTCGCGGTGGATGATCCCCGCGGCGTGCGCGGCCGCGAGGGCGTCGCCGAGCAGCGCGCCGATGCAGGCCGCGACCTCGGCGAGCATGGCGCCGCGCTGCTCGATCTCGGCGAGCAGCGTGCGCCCGCGGATCAGCTCCATCACGATGTACGGCGGGTCGTCACCCTCGCCGCCGCCGACGTCGTAGATCCGGAGGATGTTCGGATGCTCGAGCCCGGCCGCCGCGCGCGCCTCGCGCTGGAACCGGCGCACCACCTCGGAGCGGCGCGCCAGGTGCGGGAACAGGACCTTCACCGCCACCTCGCGGCGCAGCTCGCGGTCCCGCGCGCGGAACACCGTCGCCATGCCGCCCTCGCCGAGCTCGTCGCCCAGGTCGTAGCGCCCGAGGGTGTCGCCGGCGCGGACCTGGCGCGGGCCCTTGCCGCGGACAGACTGGCGTGGATCCGAGGACGTATCGGCGATCGCCGGGTCCTGGTCCGGGGCGTTCCCGTCCCTCGCCTCGGGCACGGTCAGCTAGCCGACCACACCACGTGGTTCGTCTTGCCGACGGCCTTGGCTGCTTTCATCGCCCGCCCGAGCCGGCGGCCCAGCTCGTCGGGCCCATTGTTGAGGGTCAACCCGTCGGTGCTTGCGATCGCGAGCACCAGACCGAGCGACGCGGCGTCGCCGGGGAACGTGGCGCGCTTGTCATCGAACGTCGACTCGGCGTGGGCGACGAACGCCTCGACGTGCTCGGGCGACAGCACCGCGATGAAGTCGCTGCCGCCGATGTGGCCCACGAACGCGCCGCCACCCGACGCCACGCGCGCGGCGTCGAGCAGCCACTGCCCGAGGCTGCGCACCGTATCCTCGCTGCGCGCGATGCCGATCGTGTCGGCGTAGCTGTCGAAGTTGAGCATGTCGACGTGGACGCACACCGTGGGCTTCTTGCTCTTGAGCGCGCCCTCGATCTCCTCGTCGATCGCGCGCGAGCCGGGCAGGTTCGTCGTCGGGCTGCGGTCGCGCTCGCGGCGCGACGACCGGATCAGCGCCTTGACCCGGGCGCCGAGCTCGCGCAGGTCGAACGGCTTGGACATGTACGCGTCGGCGCCGGCCTCGAGCCCCTGGACCTGGTCGTCGATCTGCGCGAGCGCAGTGAGCATCAGGATCGGGGTGCGCGACCACATGACATCGGCCTTCAGCCGGCGGGCGACCTCGAGCCCGTCGACGCGGGGCATCATCACATCGAGCACCAGCAGGTCGGGGTCGTGCGCCTTGACCAGCCGGAGCGCTTCATCGCCGTCGCGTGCGCGAAGGCACAGGAAGCCGGCATCCCCGAGCGCCATGTTGACCATGTGCGCGATGGCGTCGTCGTCCTCGGCGATCACGATCTTCTTGAGGAGCATCGGATCGCACGATTGATACCACCGATCCGCGAGCGCCTCAAACGAAACGCGGGCGAGCGTGCGCCAGTCGACGCTCGCGCGGCCGGCAGCCGTGGTAAGCATCCGCGTGGACTCACGCCTGGACCCCGCCGTCGAGACGACGACCCTCGACAACGGCCTTGCGGTGACCACCGTTGCGCTGCCCCACCTGCACACCGCCGTGTGTGCGCTGTTCGTCAAGGTTGGCGCGCGGTTCGAGGTCCCCGACGACAACGGGCTCTCACACTTCACCGAGCACATGCTGTTCCGCGGCACGGAGCGCTACCCGACGTCGCTCGCGCTCAACACCGCCGTCGAGCGGCTGGGCTCGACCCTGCACGCCGAGACCGGCCGCGATTACACGCTGTTCCAGCTCGCGCTCGAGCCCGAGCTGGTCGACCCGGCGATCGACGTCCTCGGCGAGCTGCTGGCGCGTCCGCGTTTCTCCGACATCGAGCTCGAGCGCGAGCTCGTCCTCGAGGAGCTCAACGAGGACTACGACGAGCAGGGCGTCGAGATCAATGCCGACGACATCGCCCGCGGCCTGGTGTTCGAGGCCCATCCGCTCGGCCAGCGCATCATCGGGCCGCGCAGCAACGTCGAGCGGTTCAGCCTCGACGACGTGCGCCGCCATTTCACCACGTTCTACGGCGGGCGTAACGCCAACCTGTGCGTCGCCGGCCCCATCCAGCACGGCGCCATCGTGGCTGCCGCGGCGCGGGCGCTGTCCGCGCTGCCCGCCGGTGCGCGCGCCGAGGTCCCGGCCGCCCCGCCGAAGTTCGCCGGTCCCCGGCTGCGCCACGTCGCCGACGCCGGCTCGCAGACCTCGCTGTCGATCCTGTTCCGCGCGGTGCCCGAGCTCGACCCGGCCTACGTCGCGCTGGTCGCGCTGCTGCGCGTGCTCGACGACGGCATGTCGACCCGCCTGCACTACACGCTCGCCGACCAGAAGGGCCTGGCGTACTCGATCCACGCCGCGATCGAGCCGCTCGCCGACACCACGCTGTTCGAGATCACGGGCGCGACCGCCAACGCCAAGGTCCCGGCTCTGGTCCGCGAGCTGCTGACACTGCTCGACGGCCTGCGCCGCGGCCAGGTCACCACCGACGAGCTCGCCAAGGCGCGCGTGCGCTACCGCTACGAGACCCTGGCGTCGATCGACGACGCGGCGGCGATGGCCGGCTGGTTCGGCGGCACTGCGCTCTACTATCCGCCGACGTCGCTGTCCGAGCGGCTCGCCGCGATGGCGCGGATCGAGGTCGACGACATCGTGCGCATCGCCGAGTCGGTGCTCATCCCCGAGCACCTCGTGCTCGCCGCCGTCGGTACCCTGTCTCGCGCCCGGCTGGGCGAGCTGCGCCAGGCGATCACCGACTGGCGCTAGCGTCGGGCGAGTGGCGCTGAGGAGCGGCACCTCACCTACATCAGACGCAGGCGAGCTGCAGAAACACGGGCGCCTCACGGTTGCAGCGCGCCGGCAAGATGGTGATGCTTTGTCTGGTGGACGCGGCCGGGGGCCGCCTGGAGGGCAAGTCGTGGGCCGGACGGCGATGACATGACCGCGTGGGAGGCGTCGCGCCGCACATCGCAAGCGTGGCGTCGCGTCGACGCGATCATTCTGACCGTGCTGCGCAGCGAGCTCGATGCCGTGCTCGCCGTCGACGCCGGCGCGGTCCCGGGCTCCACGTGGGAGCTCGGCACCGGGCCGAGCGGCCTGCCGGTGGCGTTCCGCCCGTTCGTGGCGTCGGGAGCCGGCGCCGATCGGCCGCTGCGCATCGCCGTCGCCAAGGCGCCCGACGCCGGAGCCACCGCCGCCACCGAGACCTTGCTGCCGCTCGTCGAGGCGTGGGGCCCGCGCTGCATCGCGATGTCCGGGGTGTGCGCCGGGCGGCGCGGCAAGACCGAGCTGGGCGACGTGGTCGCCGCCGAGCGCCTGTTCTATCGCGACACCGGCAAGCAACTGCCCGGCGAGATCCAGCAGGATCTGACGACCTACAAGCTGCGCGATGACTGGAAGGCGGCGCTCGAGGGGATGGCCATCGTCGAGCGGTTTCGCGACGAGCCCTGGCTGCGCGCGCGGCCGCTGCCGGCCCGCTGGTACGAGCTCTGCGCGCTCGTCGCGCTGCGCGGTGGCGACGCGGAGCCCTGGCGCGCGCTGGGGCCGCCCGATGCGCGCCGCTGGAGCGACGTGGTCGTTTCGCTGCGCGAGCGCGGCTTCCTCGCGGCGAGCGGCCGCGAGCTCACCGACGCCGGCCAGCGGCTCGTCGACGACGCGCTGTTCGAGCACGCGGGCGCGCTGCCGGACCTCTCGGCGGCGGGCGCGTTCCAGCCGTTCCGCCTCCACGTCGCGCCGCTGGCGACCGGCGCGCAAACCGTCGAGGACGAAGCGGTCTGGGCGTTCATCTCGCAGGCGATGCGCAAGACGCTCGGGTTCGAGACCGAGGCTGCTGCGCTCGGCGAGCTGGTGCACCGCCAGCGCCGGCACCGGCTCGACGCCGTGGTCATGAAGGGCGTGATGTGCTTCGCCGACGACGGCGAGGGTCGCCAGTTCGAGGCGTTCGCGGCGCGCGCCTCCGCCGAGTGCCTGCTCGCGTTCCTGCGCGACCAGCTGCGGCCCGAGCTCGTCGCCGGGTTCGACGACTTGCTGACCTCGGGCACCTCGTCGGTGCCGAGCCACGGCCGCTCGCCCTCGGCGCTGCTCCTCGCGCGCCACACGGTCGTGCCCTGGTACGACGGCGAGCGCCGCGAGATCCTGGCGGACCTCGACGCGTGGGCCGACGATCCGTCGCGCGCGGTCGGCGTCCGGCTGCTGCACGCCGGCGGCGGCGTCGGCAAGACGCGCCTGGCGATCGAATGGGTGCGGCGCCGCCGGGAGCGCGGTGACGTGGCGGGGTTCCTCGTCCCCGGGCCGGGCGATGCGTGGCTCGAGCGCCTGTGCGCCCTTGGGCCCACGGTCGTGGTGGTCGTCGATTACGCCGAGCGCCGGGCCGACCTCGGCCAGCTGTTCGAGCGCCTCGCCGCGTTCGCCGAAGGCAGGGGCCAGGCGTGCCGCATCCGGGTCGTGCTGCTGGCCCGAAGCGACGGTGACTGGTGGACGCTCCTGCGCACGAAGAGCGGCAGCGTGGAGGCGCTGCTGGCCGATGTCGTGCCGCAGCGGCTCGCGCAGCTGGCGAGCGCGCCGCAGGATCGCGCGGCGGTGTTCCGCGAAGCGTCGCGGGTGTTCGCCGCCCTGCGCGGCCGCCCGGACGTGCCGTCGCCGCCCGACCTCGGCGGCCCGCGCTTCGATCGCGTGCTCTACCTCCACATGGCGGCGCTCGCGGCCGTCGAGGGCAGCGACGTCGACGCGCGGACGCTGATGGACGTCATCCTCGACCACGAGGAGCGGTTCTGGACGAGCGAGGCGATCGATCGCGACGAGGTCGCCGCGTACCTGCCGCTCGCGCGTCAGGTCATGGCGGCCGCCACCCTGCGCGGCGGGCTGACCAGCACGGCCTCGGCGTTCGCGCTGTGGGAGCGCCTCGCCGGCCGCCCGCGCACGCTGCACGACGAGATGATGCTCGCGCGGCTCCACCACCTCTACGAGCGCGCCAACGAGCCGGCGTACCTGCCGGGCCTCGAACCCGATCTGCTCGGCGAGGCGATGGTGCTCCGCGTGGCGCGTCCGCCGAGCAGCAAGGACGCCGTCGACGATGCGTGGATCACCCGGGTGCTGATCCTGCGCGACGATGAAGCGGCGCTCACCTCGGCGTTCATCGTGCTGGGCCGCATGCTGGACCGTGTGCCTGTGCCTGTGCAGTCGTCGGTGCGGATGTGGATCCGGTGCCTCTTGCTCGCCGATCTTCCCGGGCGCGCTGTGCTCGCCCTTCGCGCGGCCAAGAAGATCGGCGAGGAGTCGGCGTACGCGGCGCTCGGCGACCTGCTCGCCGATGTCCTCGAGCAGCACGGCACCGGCGCGATGGCGGTGCTGCTCGAGCACGAGAAGATCCCGTATCCGACGGTGTCGCTGCAGCGGGTGGCGACCTGGCGCAGCCGCAAGCGCCTCCAGATCGTGGCGTCCGACGACGTCACGCGTGCCCGGAGCGAGCGGGCGGAGGCCCTGGCGCAGCGGGGGCGCGACCTCGCCCTGGTGGGCCGGCGCCACGAGGCGGTCGCTGCCCTGCAGGAGGCCGTGCTCCTCTATCACAGGCTCCATCGCCAGCGGGGCGAGTACGGCTCCGAGCTGGCGGCGAGCTCGAACAACCTCGGGATCGCGCTCAACGACATCGGCAAGCGGGAAGCCGCGCTCGGCGCGGTGAAGCAGGCGATCGACCTGTACTGCGGGCTCGTGAAGGAGACCCCGACGCACCAGCCCGACCTGGCGCGCGCGCTCAACAACCTCGGCGCGATCCTCAACGCGCTGGGGCTGCACGACAAGGCCTGCAACGCGCTCGAGGACGCGGTGGCGCTCTACAGCGCGCTCGCGGCGCACGCCGACGAGTACCGGCCCGAGCTCGCGACTTGCTACAACAACCTTGGCGCGCAGCTGACCGGGCTCGGAAAGCACGCGGAGGCGAACGCGGCCACCATCAGGGCCGTCAAGCTGTATCGCGACCTTGCGAGCCACCGCCACGACGCGTTCGAGCCCGACCTCGCGTGGAGCTACCACAGCCTCGGGATCCAGCTCAGCGGCCTGGGCGAGCGCCGCGGCGCCGTCCGGTTCGCGTGCAAGGCCGTCGAGATGTACCGCCGGCTCGCCGCCCGCAACCCCGATGCCTTCGAGGCCGGCCTCGCGACCAGCCTGAACAGCGCCGGCAACCGCGCAGCCGAGCTGGGCCGCTTCGACGAGGCATTCGCCGACACCCGAGAGGCGGTCGAGCGATATCGCCGTCTCGCGGCGCGCCTGCCCGATGCCTTTCGCGCATCGCTCGCCCTGAGCCTCGTCAACCTGGCGAACCGGCACAGTGACCTGCGGCGGCCGGGGGACGCGCTGGCGGCCACGCGCGAGGCCGTCGACATCTATCGCGTGCTCGCGACGCCCAAGGACGAGGCCGACCCCAGCGCCGGCGACGCCGGGGTCGGTGCACGAACGACCTCGCACGCCGCGCCGGCGGTATCCGCGCTCGGCACGGGCATCCTTCGCCGCATCACGATCACCTGGCGCCCGGACGCTTTCCGGCTCGAGCTCGCGATGAGCCTTACCCAGATGAGCCAGCTGCTTCATCAGCTGCGGCGTCACGAAGCTGCGGTCGCAGCGCTGCGCGATGCCGTCGGGGTCTATCGCCTGCTCGCGAGCTTGCGGCCCGATGCGTTTCGCCCCGAGCTCGCGCGAAGCCTCCTCCGCTTGAGCCACGACCAGGACCGCATCGGCCAGCACGACGCCGCGATCGCGAGCGCGCGCGACGCGGTCGATCAGCATCGCGCGCTTGCACGCCAGGATCCCGATGCATTTCAGCCCGCGCTCGCCACGGCCTTGACTCACCTGGGGGTGCTCTATGGCGGCCAGGGCAAGCTGACCGCCGCGCTCGTCATGACGGTCGAGGCTGTCGAGATCTGCCGCGCGCTCTACGATCGCGACCGCGATGCCTTCGCGCCCGACCTTGCGCGCAGTCTACTGAGCCTGAGCAGCTGGAAGAGCGTCGCGCAGCAGCGCAGCGAGGCGCTCGACGACGCGCGCCACGCCGTGAGCCTCTATCGCGGGCTCGCGCACCAGGCACCGGAGGCATTCGAGCCCCTTCTCGCGAGCAGCCTCCAGCTGTTCGCCCTCCGCCGGCGCGAGCTCGGCGTGACCGAGGACGCTACCCGCGAGGCGATCGAGGCGACGCGCGCCGCGGTCGAGCTGTACCGCATGCTCGTCGCACGACATCGCGACGAGCTCCAGCCGGCCCTCGCCGCCGCCCTCTACAACCTGGGCGTCCTGCTCGGCGAGCGCGGCCGCCGCGAGGAGGCCGCCGTCGAGATCCGCGAGGCGATCGACTTCCTGCGCGCCCTCGCCTCCGGCAACCCGCCCGCAGCCCGGCTGCTCGTCGCGTGGCTCCGCGATCTGAGCAAGCGCCTGCGCGACCTCGGGCGGCCCGACGAAGCACGCGACGCAACCCACGAGGCCGACCGCGTCCATGACGCGCTCCAGGACCGCAAGCCCCGTCCCGTCCCGCCCCCTCCTCGCGTGCCGAGGGGACCAGGCTCCGCCACGACCGGCGCACCCGCCCGCCCGCAGCCGTGAAGCTGATCAGCGGCGCCGGAACAGCCTGAGATCCACCGCATCGGCCAATGCCTTGTAGCCGGTCGGATTCAGGTGCAGGTGGTCACCCGTGTCCAGGGCGGGCGCGATGATGGTCGGGCGGGCAGGATCGCGCACTGCGGCGTCGAAGTCGATCACCGCGTCGAACATGCCGCTGGTGCGGATCCAGTGGTTGACGCTCTGTCGGGCGGCTTCGCGAAATCCGGTGTCGTCGAAGTAGAACGAGCCTTCGATCGGTGTCAGCGTCGCTCCGTACACGAGGATATCCCTGGCGTGGGCGCGAATGATGATCTGCTCGTAGGCGCGGATCAGGTCATCGGCGACGTTGCGCTGGGCCTCCTCGGTCGCAGCGGCCGTCCCGATGTCGTTGATGCCCTCGAACACCAGCGCCCAGCCGACGCCGCTGTGGGCCAGGAGATCGCGATCGAGGCGGGCGAGCAAATTGGGACCGAGCCCATCGTTGAGCACGCGGTTGCCGCCGGCCGCCTGATTCAACACCGGGATGTCCCGGGTCGGCGCATGGGCGCGCAGCCGGGCGGCCAGCTGATCGGGCCAGCGATCGTTCTGGTCGGTCGTCGACCCGCGGCCGTCGGTGAGCGAGTCGCCGAGCATGACCACGCTGGCTGCATCCTCCTCGGCCGACACCTCGAGGCCGCTGAGGAAGTACCAGTGCGCGACCTGGGCCGCCCCGACGAGGTTGGCGTCGGCGACGTGGTTGCCGGCGACCATGTACGTGGTCGTCCTCGATCCCGGGTGAGACGTGACGTTCAGCGAGGGCTGACCGCCAGCGAGGTAGATCGTCACGGTCAGGTTCGACGCGGCCGCGAGCTCGAAGCCGATCGGATCCGAGACCATCTGCGCGCCGGCCGGGACGGTCACCGAGCCACGCCCCTGAAACGTCAATGCGCGGTCGCTTCCAGGGCGGATCGCGCTGACGCCGGCGGCTCCGCCCTCGGGTAGCGCGACGTGGGTCGATGTGATCGCGAGCGCGGTATCGCCGAATGCGTTCGAGATCCGCAGTCTCAGCTTCCGCCCGCCGACCGATGCGTGAATCGTCTGCCGCACGGTGCTGTCGGCGAACACGCCGGTGGCCGTGGTGAACGGCGGGGGTGGCAGGTTGCCGGGCTCGGTCAGCTGCGGCATCGCCACCCAGGTATCGATCCATGCACGGCGCGACTCCGGCGCAGCGCGCCCGGGCCGGGTCGCCGACGGGACCAGCAGGAATGCGACGCCGAGCAGCCAGACGGCCCTGGCTGCGTGTCGCCGCGTGACGTGTGTGGTGATCATGTCGCGTCTCCTTGTGATGGCGTTGGTCGAGCTACGGACACGGATCGGGCGCCCTGCAGCTCTCGGGCGGTCCGAGGTAGCTCGGCAAAAGGCCGCCGGTATCGACCACGAGCTTCTGGACGATGGCTGTCGGATCCACGAGCCAGTACTTGAGGATATGTGGATTGGGACCATGGACGATGTGAGTCGTCGGAATCCGGATCACGTTGTCCGCGGATTTCCATTCCCATTGCAAGTTGCCATTCCCATTATTGGCCTGCGGGTTGATGCCCAGTCGCGCCGTGGCATTCACGATCTGCGGCGGCTCGTCGTCGATCGAGATCGCATACAGCAGCCCGTCCTGGTCGCCGGTCGCGATCCGCACGCTGTTGCGCGGCGACAGATACGTCCAGACCTCGACCTGGTGGTCGCTGGGATCCATCAGGTACATCTGGTACTCCAGGTGCGGAGTCGTCCGGCCCGGGGTCTGCAGTGCAGCGTTGCGCGGCAGCGCCGTCACGCCAGCGCCGGTCCTGCCGAGGTCCGGGATCTGGAGCCACGTGATTCCGCCGTCGCCGACGGCGGCACTGTAATGCTCGGCCTCCATCGACACGTACCCATTGGCCTCGACGAATCCGCGCAACATGTCCCACGTCGGCTCCGCGGTCCCGACCGTGAGCGGTCGGTTGTCGATCACGGCCTGCACCACGACGGTGGTCGCCTCGCTGCCCCGGATCGTGATCGGCACCGTCGTCCACCCCGCGGGCGCACGCGTCCAGTCCACCGCGACGCGCAGGCGCGTCTCCTTGCTGACCGTTCCTTCACCGGGAGTCACCGTCACCAGGCCACGGAATTCCTCCGGCACCGATACGGTGTAGTCGAATGGTGTCGTGCCGCGATCGAACACGTCGATGTACTGGCCGCTTTGCCGCTGGAACGGGCTGAACGCCGGCAGGACCGCCGGCGCGCTGGTCTCCCCCGGCCACCATCGGGTGGAGCCGTCGATCGCCACGCCCATGCTCGGCACGTCCGGGACCGTGATCTGACGCAACGGAGGCCAGATGAAGTCCGGGATCGCCCAGTTGTTGACCTCTGGCTGCTGCCAGGTCGTGTCGCGGCCGTAGCCGATGTGCGGCTGACTCGCCCACCCCGTGCACGGCGCCTGGAGCGGCGTACACGCCCACTTGCCGCCGGCGACATCGTGATTGTAGTGATCGCTGAGCGCCTGATCGTCGGCGAACCGAGCCGTGGCGATCGCCGCCATGTCGCTGGTCGCCGCACGGCCCTGGTCGGCGTACAGCGCGGCAGTGAACTGCGCGAGGCGCAGGGCATACAGATTTGCAGTCGCCTTGATGTTGTAGGCGACCAGCTCGTAGTACGCGTCCTGATAGGCGGCCGGCAGCGCACCGCCGATCCGTTCAGCGTCGCTGGCCAGCGCCTGCCACGCGGCGGTGATCCGCGGGTGCTCGGCATAGCTCACCAGGCTGAACGGGTTTGCGTCGCTGGCGATGAGCGCCGCCCCAGGGTTCGCGACGATGTCCTTGGTGCGATCCCACGCGATCTGGCGATTGAGCAGCTCCGGCTTGCGATCGGACTGCAGTCGCTCATAGCGGCGCAGGACATCCGCGATGTCCTGGGCATGGTCGGGACCGAATTGCTCGGCGACCCAACCCCGCTCCCAGTCGGCGAGCCGCTCCGCCGGCCAGCGCTCGGGGGCCCATGCGTAGTCGAGAAAGAACTCGGTGGGGCGCTCGTCGTTCTTGAGATCGCCGACATTGGCCACCCATACGCGATCGACTCCATAGCTGTACGCGAGGTTGAGCTGCTCCCAGATGTTGGGCAGCAGGCTCGAGTCCACCCACTTGTAGTTGCGCGGGCCGCCGACGTAGTCGAAGTGATAGTAGATACCGTAGCCGGCGAACCGCTCCGAGTCCTTCGTCTGGTCGGGCAGCTTGCGCAGGTTGCCCCAGTTGTCCTCCGCCCAGACGATCGTGATGTCGTCGGGCACCTGGATCCCGTTTGGCCGCAAATACCAGTCTTGAACTTCCTTGTACAACGTCCAAACCTTTGGAATCGAGCGCGGGTCGCCGCCGAGGATGTCGGCCAGCATGCTCTGCTGGGTGGTGATGAGATCCTGGATCAGCGGGATCCCGTCCTCGGGCGGCAGCGACACATCGCCGGGCCCGCGCATGCCCATCGTGACCACACCCTCGATCTGCTGGTCCTTCATCCGCTGTACGCCGGCCTTCATGTAGGCCGTCACCGCGTCGCGGTTGGTGCTGAATCGCCACGCACCATTTCCGCCATACGTATCGGCGGTCCCACCGTGCGCCGCCGCGTCGCGATTCCACTCTTCGATCCCCCGCATCATCGGCGCCTCGTGCGAGGTTCCCATCACGATCCCGTATTGCGTCGCGACCGCATGATTCTCTGGGTCGTCCAGCGCAAACGCACGTCCCCACACCGCAGGCCACAGGTAGTTCGCCCGCAAGCGCAGCATGGTCTCGAAGATCCGCGCATACAGCTTGCTATTGAAGCCACCCGGATAGCCAGGAGCGAGCCCCGGACCAAAGTGCGCCGGACCCCATCCGCCCAGCTGCGGATTCTCATCATTGATGAAGATGCCGCGGTACTTCACGGCGGGAGTGCCCAGCGTGTAGCGCGCCGGGCTGACGTACAGCGCATCGCGGTGCGGCGACGGAACGTCGTCGAAGAAGTACCACGGTGAGACTCCGATCTTGCGCGAGATCTCGTACGCACCATAGATCGTGCCTCGCTGATCGCTCCCGGCGATCACGAGCGCTCGCGATACGCCGGGCATCGGCATGTCGACGGGCTGGATCACGAACGTCTCCCAGCGGCCGGCCACGCCGCCGACATCGAGCTTTCCGGAGCTGACCAGCTGATCGATCAGCGGGCTCATCCCCAGGGTCCCGACCAGCACCACCTCGGCAGCGCCCGCGGGTACCGCGTCGGTCGCCACCGCCGGCAGCACCCCGGTCACCCGGGCAATGTCGGCCTGGAGGTCGCCCACCACGCGAACGACGCCGGCGTGGTCGGCGGCGCTCACCACCAGCGGCGGCGCCTCTCCGGCGACGACCAGCGCAAAGCTCCCCGCCACGGGTGTCGTGGTGATGAGCGTCCCTGGCTCGACGATCTCGCCCGCGCCCTCCCGGTGATGCCAGGGATCCACGGCCTGTGGCTTCCCCGGATCGTCGGAGATCGGTACACGAGCGTTGTCGCCGCAGCCGACGAGCAAGGCTCCCACGATGGGTACAGCGATCCAGCACATCGCGCACGCGCGACAACGCAGAACGGACGCCATCTTCGTCTCCTTCGTTCGAATGTCCTCGACCCGAGTGCCGTCCTCGACGGTCCTGCCAGCGTTCCCGACGTCCGGCGCTGCCGTCACCGCCAAACCGCAATGCCCGCCACGCCAGCGCCGATGAACATCTGCACTCTGGCACTGCGTAGCCACGCGAAGCAAGCACTGCTCACCGGCTGATTGCCAGATCGCAACAACTTCGATCAAGCTCATCAAGACATCGAATCACGAGCACTCCCGCCTCGCCCTCGAGGAGACTCGTCACGCAGCGCACATCGCCGCGCGGGCGTGTCCGAGCACGCTCATGATCTCGATATCATCACTCAGTCGATCATGTCATCGAGTCGCACAATCGAGCACTCAGACATTCACTCGATAGCATCCGGCGCGATCGACTCATGGACCGCTCATGGACGGACGATGGTCCGTTCCACATGGACCGCTCATGGACGGACGATGGTTCGTTCATCGTCGATCGCACCGAGTCGATCGCACCGATGTGCGTCAGCGCGCGCGCTTGGGCTAGGCGCTCGCCGGTGCGCCGCGGCCGCCGCGCCTGCGCCGCCGCCGACCACCGCCGGCGCCGCTGCCGCTCGGCAGGTCGCGCCGCCCGTGCGTGTGGCTCTGCGGCGCGGGCTTGGCCGCCGCCGGTGCGCGCGATGCCGGTGCGCGCGATGCCTGCGCGCCGAACGGCACCCTCGACTCGTAGGGGTGCCCCTCGACGATCGGGATCTCCTGGCGCGTCAGCTTCTCGATGTTGCGCCAGTCGAGCCGCTCGTCGGCCTCGCAGAACGACAGCGCCATCCCGGCGGCGCCGGCGCGCGCCGTGCGGCCGATCCGGTGCACGTAGGTCTCCGGCACCTCGGGCACGTCGAAGTTCACCACGTGCGTGACGTCGTCGATGTCGATCCCGCGCGCCGCGATGTCGGTCGCGACCAGCACCCGCGTACGGCCCGACTTGAACCCGGCCAGGGCACGCTCGCGCGCGTTCTGCGACTTGTTGCCGTGGATCGCCTCGGCGCCGATGCCCGCCTTGACCAGGTGCTCGGCGATCCGGTTGGCGCCGTGCTTGGTTCGCGAGAACACCAGTACGCGCCGCATCGCCCCGTCGCGCAGCACGTCGACCAGCAGGGCGCGCTTGTCGGCTTTCTCGACGAAGTACACCTCCTGATCGATGCGCTCGGCGGTCGTGGCCTGCGGAACGACCGCCACCGTCTCGGGGTGCTTCAGCAGCTGGTCGGCCAGCTCCTGCGCCTCGCGCGGCATGGTCGCCGAGAAGAACAGCGTCTGGCGCTGGCGCGGCAACAGCCGGATCACCTTGCGCACGTCGTGGATGAATCCCATGTCGAGCATGCGGTCGGCCTCGTCGAGCACGAACACCTCGAGGTGCTTGAGCTCGACGAGCCCCTGTCCCGCGAGGTCGAGCAGGCGGCCCGGCGTGGCGACCAGGACGTCCATCCCCTGGCGCAGCGCCTGGCGCTGGGCATCCATCCCGACCCCACCGAAGATCACGAAGCTCTTGAGCGGTAGGTGCTTGCCGTAGGTGGCGAAGCTCTCCTGGATCTGCGACGCCAGCTCGCGCGTCGGCGTGAGGACCAGGCAACGGATCGGCCGCTGACGCCCGGCGGGCTCCTTACCGGTGAGGCGCTGCAGGATCGGCAATGCGAAGGCGGCGGTCTTGCCGGTGCCGGTCTGCGCGAGCCCCAGGAGGTCGCGACCGGCGAGCACATGCGGAATCGCGCGCACCTGGATCGGCGTTGGATCTACGTACCCCTCACTCGCAACCGCACGTTCAAGTGCTGGGAGCAGCCCCAGCTGTGAAAAAGACATCGCGGCGGAATAGCACGTTCCCGGGGTCAGCGCTTCAGCTGCTCGTCGATCGCTGCGTTGACCTTGGCATCGAAACCACCCTCACCATCCGAGGCTTGCTTCTTGAGGTACTCGTCGCGGTCCTTGGCGAGCTTGGACAGCTCCTTCTGCGCGGCCTTGCGCGCGTCGGCGCGCTTCCCGAGCTCCTGCTTGAGCTCGGTCTTGCCCATCGCCCGCATCTCCTCGGGCAGGTCCGCCGGCGCGAGCGCTTCGATCTCGGCGCCGCTCGCCGACCCGGCCGCGACCTTGTCGACGATGTCCGCAGAGGCGCGCGGCCCGGCGCCCTTGGCCGAGAAGTATCCCGCGCGGTCCGCTTTCGCCGGCGCGGGCGCGGCCGCAGCGGCCTCCATGTTGCGCATGTAGCCTCGGCGCGCCGCATCGTCGCCGACGATCACCGCGGTGGAGTCGATCTTCGCCGACAGCTCCGCGAGCTTGTCGTCGTACGGCGTCGCGATCTGCTGGACGCCGCCGTCCTGCTGGATCGTCGAGAACTGGCCGTGCCCGAGCGACGCGATCTGCTGCCACGCCAGCTGGGTGTCGCCGTCGAGGCCGCAGCGGATCGTGTTGATGACGATCTGCCGCTCGCCGGCCTCGCGCGCGAGCACGTCGAACCGGGGCACGTCGCCGCGGCTCGCGGGCGGCGCATCCCCGACGAGGAACACCAGCTTCTTGGCGTCGCCGCGCCACTGCATCTTGTGCAGCGCATCGTAGAGCGCCGCGTCGACGTCCTCGGGCGTATCGCCGCCGCCCGCCGCGCGATAGCTCGACAGCTCGGTGAACACCGAGTCCAGGTCGGCGGTCAGCGCGAAGTCGCGCGTCACGTAGTCATCGCCGATATCGCGGTACGCGACGAGCCCGATCCGCACATCGGCATCGGCATCCGTCTTCTGGATGTGCGTCGCGATCGACCACACGGTGCGCTTGGCGCCCTCGATCAAACCGCCCATCGAGCCCGTGGTGTCGACGGCGAACACCACATCGACCGGGTGCTTGGTCGCCACCGGCGGCGTCGGCGGCACGGGGTCGTGGATCATCACCCGGCGATCGCCTCGCCAGGGCTGGAGCAGGAGAGCGACGGTGATCGTCGCGGCGGCGGCTGTCGTGAATCCGTAGGTGACGATGCGCTGACGCGTGGGCATGCGCTGCAAACGCACGATCTTTCGCGTTCGATCTACCGACGGCGGTCCGCGGCGGCTCTGCAGGCTGCGCCTCCCAAGTAAATTCGCGCACTTGGCGCTGATCAGGCGCCTACCACCGCGATCGTTGCCGCGCGCCGCACGTCGATCGGCCGGCAGCTCCGCGTGCCGCACAGCCAAAATCGCACGCGCAGCCGCAGCACGTGATCGCCCGGCGCATCGGCGCGCACGGGGACCGCGAAGCGCGGCGCATCGGCCTCGGGATCGACGGCATCGCCGCGCCCGAGCCGCTTCTTCTTCACCGCGATCCCCGCCTCCGGTGCGAGATCGATGATCACCGCGGCGTCCTTCGACACCGTGAGCCCGCGATCCACCGCGAGCGCGATCGTCAGCGGCGCGCTCGCACCGGCCGCGACCTCGACGCGCTAGCTCACCCGCAGGTCCCATCCGCGCTCGCGCTGCGCCTCGGCGGGCGGCACCGCCAGCACCGCGGCGCCCGCCAGTGCCGCGCGCGCGATCCACCGCGTGCGTCGCGACCGCGTCACAGGATCTGCGTCGCCAGCTCGGCCAGCGGCGATCGCTCGCCCTTGGTGAGGATCACGTGGCCTGCGATCGCCTCCTCCTTGAACCGCTCGGCGACCGTCGTGAGCCCGTTGTTCGACGCGTCGAGATACGGATGATCGATCTGGTACGGGTCGCCGGTCAGGATGATCTTCGTGCCCTCGCCGGCG
>DATIPJ010000365.1:0-6778 GCA_035472155.1 Kofleriaceae bacterium | reverse complement strand
GCGTGTGGCCGACGATCATCGAGGGCGGCAAGTTCCACCCGCTCGAGCAGTGGAAGGCCGCGGGCCGCGCGCTCGCCCCCGGAGGATTGCGATGACAGCACTCGCGCGTACGCGCCGGCTCGGCGGGCGCCTGCTCACCCTGATACGCGGCAAGGGCGGCCTCGAGGATCGGCTGATCCATATCGGCATCGTGGGCGGCGTGCTGTTCGTGATGCTGGTCGCCACGCTGTTCGTCGTGCAGCAGCGGCTGGGCGGCGTGCAGTCTCGCCTGGTCGAACAGTCGCTGCCCGAGGAGCAGCAGATCGCGCAGCTCGAGGCCTCGATCGGCGCCGCGTTCGGCCGCCAGGCGCAGGTCTCGAGCACGGTCACGCTTGCTCAGCTCGAGCCGCTGCGCGATCGCGGCTCGGTCGAGCGCCGGCTGCGCGCGGCGGCCAAGGAGCTCGCGCAGCTGCCGTCGGCGGCCCACCTCGCGGCCAATGTCGACGAGTTCCTCGCCGCCGACGGCGCGCTGTTCGGCGCGGTCGAGCGCAAGCATCGCCTGCAGGCCGCGTTCGAGGCCGAGCTGGCCAAGATCGACGCCGACCTGCGCGCGCTGGTCGAGGACTCGCAGGCCGTCGCCGGGCTCTTGCGCCTCGAGTACGTGCTCGTGCTGCGCGGGATCGCAGACTCGCTCGCCACCGGTGCGCCGCGCAGCGACCTGGTGCGGACGGCGGTGCTCGGCGACGTGCGCGGCGCGCTCGACGACACCGCGGAGCTCGCCAACAGCGTGCTCGTGCTCGGCCACGTGTCGGGCAAGGTCGGGCTCGCCGCTTCGTCGGACGCCATCAACTCGCTGACTGCCAACGAGCTGCCGCAGATCCGGACCCGGATCGAGCGCCTGATCGCCTCGCTCGACCGCAGCGTCGGCCGCCGCCCGGACGTCGCGGCCCGCGCCCAGGTGCTCGCGCAGCGCTTCGCCGACATCGCGCCGCGCATCATGGACGACAAGCGCGAGACCAGCCTGGTCGCGCTGCGCCGCCAGGTCGTGGCCGAGGCCGAGACCGCGACGAAGATCCGGTCCGACACCGTCGCCGCTGCCGCCAAGCTGACCGCCGATACCGCGGGGCTCCACGAGGTCGTCGCCAGCCAGGTCGAGTCCTCGGTCCACGCCTCCGCGGTCACCCGTGCATCGGCGCAGCTGGTGTCGCTCATCATCGTGCTGCTCGGTGTGATCGGCTGCGTGTTCGCGGGCCGTCGGATCGCCGGCGGCATCGGCTCGCTCGAGGCGACGGTCGCCGCGCGCACCGCCGCGCTGGTCACCCGCGATCGCGCGATGCAGCGCGTGCTCGACAGCATGCACGAGGGGCTCGCCACGATCTCGCTCGACGGCACGGTGCGGCCCGAGCGCTCGCACGCGTTCACCGCGTGGTTCGGCGATCCGGGCGATCGCCCGCTGTGGCACGTGCTGTTCCCCGACGACGCCGACCGCGCCGCGAGCTACGCGTGCGGGTTCGAGCAGCTGGTCGAGGACATCTTCCCGTTCGAGGTCGCGGTCGACCAGCTGCCGTCGCGATTCGAGCGCGGCGCCAAGAGCTTCGAGATCGAGCTGCGCCCGGTGCACGAGAACGGCAAGCTCGACGCGGTGCTGCTCGTCGTGCGCGACATCACCGAGGAGCTGGCCGCGCACCGCGCCGAGCACGCCGCGCGCGAGGACCAGAAGCTGATCGCCAACCTGCTCCGCGACCGCCGCGGCTTCAAGCGCTCGATCGAGGAGCTGGAGCATCTGATCACGACCGCGCGCGGCACGGCCGATCGCATCGTGCGCGCCCGCGCGCTGCACACGCTCAAGGGCAACGCAGCGGTGCTCGGGTTCGGCGCGCTCGCGCAGCTGGCGCACGCCACCGAGGACGAGCTCGAGCGCGACGGCGAGATCGCCGACGCGTCGTTCAGCGCGCTCGACCATGGGCTCAAGGACTCGCTGCGCCGGATCCAGGAGCTGGTGTCCGATGCCCGCGACCGGATCGACATCGACGCGGGCGACTACGGCCGACTGGTCGATCAGCTCCAGCGCCGCGCCGCCTACGACGAGATCCTCATGCTGGTCGAGAGCTGGCAGCTCGAGCCGGTCGAGAACCTCCTGGACGAGCTGGCCAGCCACGCCCGGCGGCTCGCCGACCAGATGGGCAAGCGCGTCAACGTCGTCGTCGAGGGCAACGGCATCCGGGTCCGCGATGACGGCCTGCGCACGTTCTTTGCGAGCCTGGTCCACGCGGTCCGCAACGCGGTCGATCACGGCATCGAGCCGCCCGAGGTGCGCACCGCGCACGGCAAGTCGGAGGCCGGCGTCCTGCAGCTACGTGCGGCGATCTCCGACGACGGCGGGCTCGTGGTGACGGTCACCGACGACGGCGCGGGCGTCGACATCGAGCGCGTGCGCGAGCGGGCGCGCGCGCTGGGCCTGCCGCACGTGACCAGCGGCGAGGCGCTCGAGGCGCTGTTCGCCGACGGGCTCACCACGCGCGACAGCGTGACCGAGCTCAGCGGGCGTGGCGTGGGCACCAGCACGGTGCGCGCGTCGTGCCGCGAGCTGGGCGGCGACGCGTACATGACGACCGAGTGGCACCGCGGCTCGGAGCTGCGCTGCGTGCTGCCGTCGGAGGTGCTGGCGACCGCATCGCGCGCGGCCTGAGCCTACGCCGGCGCCGGCAGCGTGAACGAGAACGTCGCGCCGGCGCGCTGCGCCCCCTCGGCCCAGATCCGCCCGCCGTGGCGCGTGATGATGCGCTGCACGGTCGCCAGGCCGATGCCGCAGCCCGGGAAGTCGTCGGGGTGGTGCAGGCGATGGAACGGCTCGAACAGCCGCGCCGCGTACTGCATGTCGAAGCCCGCGCCGTTGTCGCGCACGAAGTACACGGTGCGCTCGTGCTCGCGGCGCGCACCGACGTGGATCTCGGCGGGCTCGCGGCCGCGCGTGAACTTCCACGCGTTGCCGATCAGGTTATGCAGCACGATCCGGATCAGGCGGCCGTCCGCGGTCGCCGTCATCCGCTCGTCGATCACGACCGTGATCGGGCGCTGCGGCTCGCCGCGGACGAGCTCGTCGAGCACCGCGCGCGCGGCCGTCGATAGATCGACCGCCTCGTGGCGGAGCGGCGCGCCGTTGACCCGCGCGAGCTGGAGCAGGCCGTCGGTCAGCTCGCCCATCCGCGTCGCCGCGGCGCGGATCCGACAGACGTAGTTGAGTGCACGCGCGTCGAGCTGATCGCCGTGGTCCTCGAGCAGCGCCTGGCTGAACGCGTTCATCCCGCGCAGCGGCGCCTGCAGATCGTGCGAGACCGAGTAGCCGAACGCCGCGAGCTCGGCGTTGGCGTACTCGAGCTCGGCGGTGCGCTCGGCCACGCGGTGCTCGAGCTGGTCGTTGAGCCGGCGCAGCTCGGCCTCGACCTTGGCCCGCGCGTCGATCTGGTGCTGCAGCTCGACGTAGCGCTCGTGGAGCTCGGCGTGCGCGCGCTGCAGCTCCTCGGCGTTGGACCGCGCGGCCGCGAGCCACGACAGCTTCCGGCGCGCGAACCCGAGCGCGCCGCGATTCGGTGTCACCACGATGTCGTAGATCGCGCCGCGCTCGACGGTGTGCTGCGTGACCTCGGGCGGCTCGACGCCGATCGCGCGGGCCACCCCCGACAGCGAGCCGCGCACGAGCAACAGGTTCTCCCGCGACAGTGTGTAACCCGGCTTCATGTACATCTCGAGCCGCAGCCGGCCGGGCGCGAGCTCGACGATGCGACCGTCCGTGACCGTGAACAGCTGCCCGCTGAGCCCGCTCGGCCCGAACACCCAGCGATAGGTGTCGGGCACGCCGAGCAGCAGGCGCGCAGGCAGGAGCAGCGCGCGGATCATCGGCGCGTCCATCGCGGAAGCCCCGAGCGCGATCAGCTGGTCATCGGTCATCAGCTCGCCGAGGTTGGCGAGGAAGCGCGTCGAGGCCTCCCACGACACGCGCTCGCGCGGGTTGAGGAAGTGGTGTGCGCCATAGCCCGTGCCGGCCGCGAGTCGCTCGGGCGCCACCCCCATCGCGCGCACGGCTTCCCAGAGGGGGATCAGCGGCCGCACGCTGACCTCGCGACCGATCAGCTCGCGCGGAACACCGGCGAGCGCGGGGCTCGTCGGAGCCTCGCGCGCAGGAACATCCGAGGAGCCGGCGCGCGCCAAGGTGGCGCGAACGGTAGCACCGCCGATGCGCGACCGATCGTGAACTCTGTGTTCAGAGAGCGCGCGCAGACTCTGCGCGCACACTATGCGCAGCTCAGCTCGGGCAGCTCTGCGGCGGCGTGCTGTCGAGGGTCAGCGCGACGGCGTGGATCACCGCGGCAATCCGCACCGCGTCCTGGACCTGCTCGGCGGTGCCGCCGTGCTCCCGTACGGTATTTTCGTGCGCCCGCACCGAGCTCGCGCATCCGGTAATTACCGAGGCGGCCAGGCACCACAGCTCGAAATCGACATGATCGACACCCGGTTTGCCGATGATCTGCATACGTAAGCGGGCGGGGAACTGCGAATAAGCCGAGTCGTCTCCCATCATGTGCTGGAAACGATAATAGATATTGTTCATCGCCATGATCGCCGCGGCGCCCCGGGCCGCGGCCGCAGCTTCGGCGGACAGTTGAGCATCAGCGGCGATCGCGGCGACCACCTCGGAGTTGCGCGACGCGACAGAGGCCGACAGAGCAGTGCCCCACGCTTGTTGTGGGGTGAGCATCATCGAGCTTGTAATCGCGCCCAGATTCAGGCGCAGGTCCCTGGCGTGGTCGGGCAGGCGTTCCTTCAGGCGGTCGATCGACATGAGAGGCTCCTTACGCAGCTGTGAGCGTCTGTTCGTCACTCACGTTCCGGAGCCTGACCTGATCGGCAGGTCGAGCATCCAAACAGCTCGTCGTCTGGGCAGCGCTGAGCCACGCCGATTACCCCGCCCGGCGCAGGGCCGACCGAGTTGGTTACTTCTTCCAAGGGCATGGCTCGATCTCCAGCTGGCACGATGAGGTACTTTTTTCCATAAGTCCAATCACGTAATTCTATTCATGTGATAGATTTCGCCTATCATGGACCGTCCGACGATACGCCAACTGGAAAGCCTCGTTGCGGTCGCTGAGACCGGCAGCTTTCGTCGAGCAGCGAGCTCGCTGGGTATCTCGCAACCGGCGTTATCGGCGCAGGTCCAGGCGGCGGAGCACGTGCTCGGGGTCCAGGTATTCGAGCGCGATCGGCGCAGCGTGCTGATCACGCCCGCGGGCGAGGACGTCGTCGGGCGCGCGCGCGAGGCGCTGGTCGCGATCGATGCCGTGGGCGATGCGGCGCGCCGGCGCGGAGAGCCGCTCGTCGGATCGCTGCGGCTCGGCGTGATTCCCACGATCGCGCCGTACTGGCTGCCTGCGCTGTTGCCCGAGGTCCACAAGCGCTTTCCCAGGCTCGAGCTGATCCTGCGCGAGGATCAGACCGCGCGGCTGATCTCGCTGTTGTCGGCCGGCCAGCTCGAGATCGCATTGCTCGCGCTGCCGGTGTCGGGCGACTTCACCACCGCGGCGATCGCGCGCGAGGGGTTCGTCGCGGCAGCGCCGCGCGGCGGGCCGCTGTCCAAGCATCGCGGCAAGCTCACCGAGGACGATCTCGACGATCAGCGCGTGCTGCTGCTCGAGGATGGCCACTGTCTGCGCGATCAGGCGCTCGCGGTATGCAAGCGCGCCGGCGCGGTCGAGGCGATGGAGGTCCGCGGGACGAGCTTGCCGACGCTGGTCCAGATGGTCGCCGGCGGGCTCGGCGTGACGCTCCTGCCCGAAGCCTCCGCGACCACGCTGGTGCCCAAGCACGGCCCGGTCGTGCTCGCCGAGTTCGCCAAGCCGGTGCCCGGCCGCACGATCGGATTGGCGTGGCGAACCTCGTCGGGGCGGCTGCGCGAGTTTCGCCTGCTCGGCGAGACGATGGCCGCCTCCGCCGAGAAGTTCCTCGTCGAGACGCGGACCAAGCTGCGCCGCACGCGCTGAGCCGCGTGGCTGCGCCGGGCGCGCGACTACTTGCCGACGTGGAGCTGCATGCGCAGCCCCAGCGGCAGCGCCACGCCGGGTGCGCCCTCGAAGCGCGCGATCACCTCGAGCACGCGGGTGTCGACCCGGGCGCGCGGATCGTCGTCGCGCACGGTCTTGCGCCCGAGCTCGCGGGTGGTGCGCGCGATGCGGACCGGGAACCGGCGCTCGCCGAACGCGTCGGCGGTGGCGTACGCGGCCTGCCCGACCGCGACCGACGCCACGTCGACCTCGTCGATCTCGGCGCGGAGCTCGAGCTGGGACAGATCCGCCATCGACAGCACCGGCGCGGGCGCCATCAGCGTCACCAGCGCGCCGACCTCGCCGGTGCGCCGCAGGATCACACCGTCGGTCGGCGCGACCAGCACCGTCTGATCGAGCGCGACCTTGGCGGCGTCGAGCTCGGCCTGCGCGAGCGCGATCGCGGCCTGCGCCTCGGCGACCTGCTCGACGCGCGTGCCGCTGGCGAGCGACCGGTAGCGCGCGGTGGCCGCGGCGGCCTGCGCGGCGGCGACCCGCGCGGCGGCGTCGTCGGCATCGACCACCGTGGTCGCGAGCGCGCCGGCCTTGCCCAGGCGATCGCTGCGCGCCTGCTCGGCGCCGCGGTGCGCGGCGGCGGCCGCCGCGGCATCGGCCTCGGCGCGCGCCGCGGCGATGTCCTCGGCGCGCGGGCCGCGCCGCGCGAGCAGATAGCGCGCCCTGGCCTGCGCGAGCCCGGCGTCGGC
>DATIPJ010000364.1:0-2675 GCA_035472155.1 Kofleriaceae bacterium | reverse complement strand
CGGGCGCACGCCGATGTCGGTCGTGACGCGCGAGGACCTCGATGCCTCGGGACGGGCCGAGCTCGGCGACATCCTCCAGGCGCTGCCGTCGCAGACCAACGGCGGCAACGCGCAGGTCAACGCCGGCGGCGACGGCACGACGCGCATCAACCTGCGCGGCCTCGGCGTGGCGCGCACGGTCGTGCTGCTCAACGGCCGGCGCATGGTCAGCGGCGGGCGCGGCGCCGACGCAGCGGTCGACCTCAACGCGATCCCGCTCGCCGCGATCGAGCGCGTCGAGGTCTTGAAGGACGGCGCGTCCGCGATCTATGGCGCCGACGCCGTGGGCGGCGTGGTCAACCTGGTGACGCGCCCCAAGTTCGATGGCGCCGATGTCTCGCTGCTGACGAGCACGTCGGAGCATGGCGATGGCACCGAGTACGACGCCAGCTTCGTCACCGGCTTCACCACGAGTGACAAGCGCACCTACCTCGTGGTGTCGGGCGGCGCGCAGCGGCACGAAGCCGTGTTCGCCGGCGATCGCGGCTTCTCCACCTTCCCGAAGACCTACGATTTCGCCGCCCGGAGGGAGCTCGCCAATGGCTCGTCGGCGGCGCCCGGCGGACGACTCGATGCATCGTCGATCGGCTCCGGCGGTTTCCACATCGCCGGCTGCCCCTCCGACGTGTGCAAGCCCGACGGCAACGGGGGCTGGACCGACTTCTCACCGCCGGCCGACCTCTACAATGACGCCCCGGGCAACCAGCTGTACACGCCGTCGTGGCGCTACGGCATCCTCGCGACCGGCGGCAATCGGATCTTCGACAACGCCGCGGTCCTCGTCGAGCTGCTCTACTGGCAGCGCCACAGCGAGCGCCAGCTCTCACCGGTGGCGTTCGACGCTGACACCCGGATCAGCAAGGACAGCCTCTACAATCCATTCGGTGAGGATGTCCTCGATTACCGGCGGCGGATCCTCGAAGCCGGCCCGCGGACGTACAGCGACGACGTCAACACGTTCCGCCTGGTGCTGGGCGTCACCGGCGGCGTCCCTGAATCATCGACGCTGTTCCGGAACTGGAACTACGAGCTGTCCTACAACTACGCGCTCACCGGCACGCGCGGCACCACCGGCGGGCAGCTGCTCGATCCGCATCTCGCGGACGCGCTCGGGCCCAGCATGATCGATCCCAGCGGAGTCCCGATCTGCGTGCGCAAGCCCGGCGAGCTCGCGACCCAGATCGTCTACGTGTCGCGCGAGATCACGCCGTGCGTCCCGCTGAATCTACTGATGACGTCGGGCACGATCCCGGCCGAGCAGCTCAAGAACCTGACTTACAATGATGCGATCATCGGCAGCGACGCGATGTACACGGCGCTCGCGACCGCGAGCGGCCCGATCGCCGAGCTGCCCGATCACGGCGGCATCTCGCTGACGCTCGGCACCGACTACCGGCGCGAAGTCGGCGAGCAGCTCGCCGAGGTCGCGAGCGTCGGCTACAGCACCGACAACGCCGAGGGCCACAGCCGCGGCCGATTCCACATGTTCGAGGGCTTTGCCGATCTGGCGATCGTGCCGATCACCGGTCACGAGATCGCAAAGCGCGTCGAGCTCGATCTCGGCGCCCGCGCGCTCTACCACAATCGCTTTGGCTCGAGCCTGACCTACAAGGCCACCGGGCTGTTTCGCACGGTCCACGGCCTCGCCGCGCGCGCCACGTATGCGACCGCGTTCCGCGCGCCGTCCATGCCCGAGCTGTTCCGCGGCGTCAGCGAGCGCAACACCACCGCCGAGGACCCATGCGATACCAAGCCGCCCAGCGCCGGCGAGGGCATGCGGACCCTCGATCCCGCGGTCCAGGACCTGTGCGCCGCGCAGGGCGTGCCGCTCGGCAGCAAGTTCACCACCGGTCAGCAGGTATCGGTCGTGGGCGGCAGCCCCGATCTCAAGGCCGAGACCGCCACCACCGCGAGCATCGGGCTCGTCTTCGAGCCGCCGCAGCTCAAGGGCGTCGCGCTCACGGCCGACTACTGGCATATCAGTATCGACAACGCGATCGAGACACTCGGCGTCCAGACCATCCTTGCCAATTGCTATGACCGCGGTGTGCAGTCGTACTGCGACCAGATCCATCGCGATTTCTACACGCACCGGATCAACCCGGTCGACCAGCTCCTGCAGAACGTCCACCGCACGACGACGTCGGGCCTCGACGTCGCGCTGTGGTACGACACCAAGCTCGCCGAATATGGCGACCTCCACACCGGGCTCGAGGCCCAGTACCTGCTGCGCTACGATGTCGATACCTCGCTGCAGGTGATCCACGGCGTCGGCTTCTACGACCTCGGCGTCTACCCGCGCTACAAGGCCAACCTGTCGAGCCACTGGGCGCACCCGAGCGGCGCCTCCGGCGGATTCACGCTGCGCTACGTCGGCAGTTACCAGGAGTGCGCCGACAACAACTGCAACAACGACCGCAACCTCACCATGGCGCGTGACGTCGGCCGCTACGTCAAGCTCGACCTGTTCGGCGGCTATGACTTCCGCACCGGTCTCGGCAAGACCACGCTGCAGCTCGGCATCAACAACGTGCTCGATGCCACGCCACCGTTGATCTACAACGCCGCGGCCGCCAACTCCGACGCGGCGACCTACGACTTCATCGGGCGCATGGTGTACCTGCGCGCGTCGCAGC
>DATIPJ010000363.1:0-5389 GCA_035472155.1 Kofleriaceae bacterium | reverse complement strand
GCGCTGTACCTCGCGTACGCGGTCGCCGGCCTGGGCGCGGGCATCGTGTATGGCACCGCAGTGGGCAGCGCGCTCAAGTGGTTCCCCGATCACCGCGGGCTTGCGGCGGGGCTCACCGCGGCGGGCTTCGGCGCGGGCTCGGCGCTCACCGTCATCCCGATCTCGAGGATGATCGAGTCGAGCGGGTACCAGGCGACGTTCCTGTACTTCGGCCTGGGCCAGGGCATCGTCGTGGTGGCGCTCGGCTTCCTGCTCCGCCAGCCCGATGCCGCGATCGTCGCCGCGCTGCCCAAGCCGGCCGCGCAGCGCACCAACCGGCCGCAGCTGACCTGGCTGCAGATGGCCAAGACGCCGGTGTTCTGGGTCATGTACTTGATGTTCGTGCTGATGGCGGCGGGCGGTCTGTTCGTGACCGCCAACCTCAAGCCGATCGCGATCGACTTCAAGGTCTCGAATGTCCCGGTGACGTTCATCTGGTGGACGATGCCGGCGATCACGTTCGCGCTGTTCCTCGACCGCATCCTCAACGGGGTGACCCGGCCGTTCTTCGGCTGGGTGTCCGACAAGATCGGGCGCGAGAACACGATGTTCCTGGCGTTCTTCTTCGAATCGATCGGCATCCTGCTGCTGAGCCAGTTCGGCGCGCACCCGGTGGCGTTCGTCATCCTGAGCGGCCTGGTGTTCTTCGCCTGGGGCGAGATCTACAGCTTGTTCCCGTCGACGTGCGCGGATACGTACGGCTGGAAGTACGCCGCCGGCAACGCGGGCCTGCTCTACACCGCCAAGGGAACCGCGTCGCTGCTGGTGCCGTTCGCGACCAGCCTCGGGAAGTCGGCGAGCTGGCAGACCGTGTTCATCGTCGGCGCCGCGATGAACCTCGCCGCCGCGATCCTGGCGCTCGCGGTGCTCAAGCCGATGCGCAAGAACCTGATCGCCAGGCTCGAGGCCCAGGGCGAGCCGGCCAAGGGCGAGCTGCCCAAGGCGCAGGTCCGCGGCAAGGGCGGCGGCATGCCGCAGGGCTCGCAGCCGCTCGCGAAGGCCGCGCCGCTGGGGGCCGCCATCGCGCCGGCGCCCGAGAAGGGCGACGGCAAGGATGCCAGCGCGGCGGATGCAGCGGCACCGGCGCAGGACTCCGCGCCAGCGCCTCGCGCCTAGACTCGGAGACCGTATTGCATACGGTCTCCGTCGCCTTGATCGGCTCCCGAAGCGCTCGCCTGTACGGAAAAGCCGGCTCGCGTTCGCTCGCCTAGAAGTAACCGAGCTGGAGCTGGAGCTGGAGCGTGTTCGCGCTGTGGCGGTTGCGCGGCAACATCGCGTCCTCGAGCTTGCTCTGGTTCGGGAAGGTGATGAAGCTGTACTGCAGGGTCAGGTTGCAGATCGCCTCGGCGATGAAGTACTTGAGGCCGCCGCCGAACAGCTGCGAGTCGGTGACATCGGCTGCGCCATTCTGGAACAGGCCCTCGAACTTGCCGAACACCGAGAGCTTGGCGTTCTTGTTGTAGTACCCGAGCTCGGCGAGGACGGCGTCGCGCTTGCCGAGCGCAGAGACCTGCGAGCCGGCCGCGACCCCACCGCCGTGGAAGTGCAGGTACTCGAACTGGCCGCCGAACTCGTCGCCGCCATTCTTGGGATCGGCGCCATGGATCGGGATCGCCGCGAACAGGGTGGCCGACGTGGCGAAGTACGGGTTGTCGCCGTTGATGCTCTGGTAGTCACCGCCCAGCGCGACGCCGGCGATCTTCTTGCGGCCGAAGTACTGGCCGTTGAACACGTAGCCGGCGTCGGGCTCGAAGAAGTTGTACTGCAGGAACGCGGTGAGCCGCGGGTCGTTCTTGCCGTTGAGCCGCCCGCCGCCGAGCTTCTCGGGCAGCTTCACACCCTGCGAGACCATCGCGCGACCCTCGAGCTTGCCGTCGGCCGCGTTGAGCTTCACCTGAACACCGGCGTCACGCAGGACGTTGGTCTCGGTGACACCGATGTACGTCGCGGACACCGCCGCGATGTCGAGCGACCAGTAGGTCGCGGTCGACTGCAGGATGTTACGGGTGAACGGGATCAGGAACACACCGGCCTGGATCGACAGCGCGCTGTTGACCTTGAAATCCATCCAGGCGTCGTTGAACCCGAACGCAGTGCCCAGTCCGGCGAGCTGGCTGTAGTTCTTGTTCACCGTGCCGTCGGCGTTGAGGCCGCCGGACTGGCCGAGGTTGGCGCTCTCCCAGAGCAAGAACCAGGTGATGTTCTTCGCGATGGTGCCGAGCAGGTAGAAGCGTGCGCGGCGCAGATAGAAGTTCTTGGCGAACTGGCCAGAATCCCCGCTCGGGCGCGGAATCGTGTCCTGCGCCATCGAGCCCCAGAATTGCAGGAACATGCCGGGGCGGATCGCGAATAGCTCGCCGAGCCGTAGCATCGGTCCCTGCATGGTCGGGAACGTGGTCTTGGGCGCATCGGGCACCGGCTTGGGCGGCTCGGGCGTGGCCGCAGGCGCGGGAGCCGGCGGGATGGTCGGCTGCGCGGCGGCCGGATTGTTCGTCGGGTTCGGATTATTCGGGTCGTTCGCGGCGGGATCCGTCGGCGTTGGCGTTGGCGCGGGTGGGTTCTGCGCGAAAGCGCTGCCTGAGATGCTGAACGCACCCACTGCAAGTAGAGTGCAAAGTGTTCGTTTGCCTAACTGGATCACGTCGTACTCCTCGTTGGAGGTTCTAGAGTCGCCGTAGCTTCTTTGCGACTCATAGTCGCGCCGGTCCGCGCTCCGGTCTACTTCCTGACACTTAAAAGCGCGTCGATTCCGGTCATCACGTCACATTTCTCGTCGGAGGGGTGCAGCGCGTTGGACGATGCCGAGTGCGTTCGGGTAGGACTGAACAGATGCAACGCATCGTCGACGCCTCGATTGCCATCGAAGCTGGACAGGCAACGTGAGACGAATTGTCACGTATAGAGACCAATAGCGTCGTGCCGATCGGCAATGAGATCATTGCCAATCACGTTCAGCAGACTCGGACTCCTGCGGCCTCGGCCGGCCCTCAGCACCCCCACGAGCCAGAGGATGATGAGACGATGGTTAGAGAAACAATGGGGAACTGTCAAGTTCCCAATTCGCAGGATCTGCGATCTGCCAACCCAGATTTCTGTGATCCTGGACGACAGAAACGCGGTGCGTCAAGAATTTGCTGCGCGACCGGTGCGACGCCGGCGGATCGCGCGCCGCCCGGGCGGCATCCGCACCGTCAGGAATGCGACGGCAATCTGGACCACGTCGTCGGCGACCTCGAGCAGGCTGTCCGGCCCGTTCTCGTGGAGCTGGCCGTAGATCAGCTGATGCAGCGCGCCAACGACCGCGAGGGCGTGTAGCTCGCTCAGTTCCTGGCCCTCGCCTTCGAGCGCTGCCGCCCGGCTGAGCGCGACGATGTTGCGGGCGAACTTGAGGTGGACTGCGAAGCGCCGCGTCACCGCCTCCGGACCGGCGGCGATCGCCTCGAGGTAGAACACCCGCGCAGTGTTCGGCATCGAGGCCAGGATCTCGAGATAGCCGCGCAGCGAGTACTCACAGCGCTCCCGCACCGTGCCTGACACTGAGAACAGCCGCGCACTCGAGGCCACCAGTGAATCAGTGATCAGGTCCAGTGCCGCAAGAAAGCATTGCAGCTTGTCGGCAAAATGGTCGTAGAAGGTGCGCTTGGCAGTTCCCGCTCGCGCGACGATGTCGCCGATCGTGACATCGGGATAGCCCTTCTCGGCGACGAGCTCGGTGACAGCCTCGAGCAAGCGCTGGCGCTGCGACGCCGCAACCAGCTGCGGATCCAGCTTGTGGCGGCCGCGCGGAAGGATCCGCGGGATCACGTTCGCCTTGTTGGGTGTCTTCTTCACGCGAGGGTCAATCGAAGCAACCAAGGCGACTACCCCTACCACGTCAGCGGTGCAGAGACGCGGTGTTTTGTTCGAAGCTGGAAAACGTTCGCTTCATGACAAGCTCTCGCCCGGTTTGCCATGGCGGGATTTCCCGGTCTTGTTCTCATGAACTTTCGCTGGCAAGCCGCGGACCTGCGCGCGCCATGAAAAAGCGTCCACGCCATGTCGATCTCGCGGACGGTCGCTCGTCGCATCGATAGAACCACTGGCTCCCACCGGCCACGAAAGGACACGACGATGCGACGCACGATGCGGATCGACCCGGGCGCGAAGGGGCGGTAGCGATGCCGGCGGGCGCGGTTGCGCGACCACGCGGAGATGGTTTAATCCGCGGCGGTGACAGCCCGAGATGTTCATCACGCGATCGACGCGGTCTGGCGGATCGAGTCCGCGCGCGTGATCGCCGGTCTCGCGCGCATGGTGCGCGACGTCGGCCTGGCGGAGGAGCTCGCACAGGATGCGCTGGTCGCCGCGCTCGAGAAGTGGCCCGCGGCGGGCGTACCCGCCAACCCCGGAGCGTGGCTGATGGCGACCGCGAAGAACCGCGCGATCGATCGGCTGCGCCGGGTCCGGCTCGTCGAGCGCAAGCACGAGGAGATCGGGCACGAGCCGAAAGGCGGGCACGACGCGATCGCCGAGCTCGAGGCGGCGCTCGACGGCGACCCCGGCGACGATCTGCTGCGCCTGGTGTTCATCTCGTGCCACCCGGTGCTGGCGCCGGAGGCGCGCGTCGCGCTCACGCTGCGCCTGCTCGGCGGCCTCACCACGCCCGAGATCGCGCGCGCGTTCCTCGTCCCCGAGCCCACCATCCAGCAGCGCATCGTGCGCGCCAAGCGCACGCTGTCGGACGAGCGCGTGCCATTCGAGGTGCCGCGCGGCAGCGAGCTCGCCGAGCGGCTGGCGTCCGTGCTCGAGGTCATCTACCTCATCTTCAACGAGGGCTACTCGGCAACGTCGGGCGACGACTGGATGCGGCCCGCGCTGTGTGAGGACGCGCTGCGGCTCGGCCGCATCCTCGCAGGCCTGGTCCCCAACGAGCCCGAGGTCCACGGGCTCGTCGCGCTGATGGAGATCCAGGCCTCGCGCACGCGCGCGCGGGTCGGCTCGTCGGGCGAGCCGGTGCTGCTGCTCGATCAGAACCGCGCGCGCTGGGACCGCGTGCTGATCGGCCGCGGCCTGGCCGCCCTGGCGCGCGCCGAGGCGCTTGGCGGGTCGCGCGGCCCCTACGCCCTGCAGGCCGCCATTGCCGCCTGCCATGCCCGCTCATTCCGGCCCGAAGAGACCGACTGGGACGAGTTGGTCGCCCTCTACACCGCGCTCGCCCGCACCGCACCCTCGCCGATCATCGAGCTCAATCGCGCGGTGGCGGTGTCGATGGCGGAGGGCCCCGCGGCAGGCCTCATCATCGTCGATGCGCTCCAGGAAGAGCCCCAGCTCGCGAGTTATCACCTCCTGCCGAGCGTGCGGGGAGATTTCC
>DATIPJ010000362.1:0-4082 GCA_035472155.1 Kofleriaceae bacterium | reverse complement strand
GCGGCCGGCGTCGCCACACCGCCGCCGGTGCTCGCGCACGACGGGCGGCCCTACGCGCAGCTCGCCGGCGCCGCCAAGTGGGTCAGCGTCTTTCCGTGGACCGCGGGCCATCACCTCGACGCCGATCGCATCACTCCCGATCTGGCGATCGAGCTCGGCGCCGCGCTCGCTCGCCTGCACGCGGCCGGTCTCGATCTGCCGCTCGCGTGGCGCCGCCGCAGCATCTACGACCACGCCCACCTCGTCGCTCGCTACGCCGCGTTCGCCGGCAGCAGCGACCCCGCGCTCGCGCGCGCGATCGCGGTCGTGGGCGAGGAGCTTGCCGCGGCCGAGGCCGCCCGCGCCGTCCGCGAGCGCGCGACCCGCGGCATCATCCACGGCGATCTGTTCCGCGACAACGTGCTGTGGGACGGCGGCCGCGTCGTCGCGATCCTCGATTTCGAACAGGCTTCGGGCGGCAGCCTGGCCTACGACCTCGCGGTGTGCATCAACGACTGGTGCTGGACGGGGCAGGTGCGCCACGATCTCATCGCAGCGCTCCTCGCGGGCTACCAGCGCGTGCGCGTGCTCACCGCCGACGACCGCGCGGCGCTCCCGATCGAGGTCCGGGCCGCCGCAGCACGGTTCACCATCACGCGCATTACGGATGTCTATTTGGCAAACGTCGACAACCCGGACAAGGATTTTCGTGCCTTTCTGGCGCGCTGCGACGCATGGCACGCCCCAAATCTTGGCCAACTTAGCTCGCTGTTGTAGCGTGGCCCCGCTGGCGTATCTCCTGCACACCACGGCGATGCACATGAAACGGCTGTTGCTTGCTACGGCGATCGTTTGGACGGGGGCGTGCGCACATCAGGTTGCCTATGTGCCGGGCACGCGGGTGCCGTATTCGGACATGAACAAGGGTGTCCTCGATACGTGCGAGGAGTATCGCCTCGCGGTCGAGCGCGGCGATGCCGATGCGCTCATGCTCATGGCGCACAAGCAGTACTGGGAAGACAGCGGCACCCCCTCGGGCAGCGACGACTATGGCGTCGAGGGCCTGCGCAATGTGCTGCTGACGCGCCTCCAGAAGGCCACCGACATCCGCTATTCGATGCGCTACGTCGCCGTGCACCAGCAGTGCAAGACGCTGCAGCCGGGCTGCCGCGCCGCGGTCGACGTTCTCATCGACGCCAGCTTCACGATCGCCAATCCGCTCGGCCGGCCGATCCGCCCCGACAAGCGCGACCAGAACCAGCTCGTCCTCGAGTGGGACGGCCACCGCTGGCTGTTCCTCAGCGGCATGTAGCGACAGACGCTATCGCTTCGCGTCGAAGTCGAGCCGGGCTTGCCAGTCCGTGGCGAGCAGCTGATCCCCGGTCGCCATCCCGGGACCCGACAGCGTCGCGATCGCCTTGCTGACCCGCGGCAGGTCATGGCTGCGGTACGCCGCGACCGCCAGCCGGCGGCCGGCATTGCGCACGAACAGCGGCCCGGGCAGACCCAGCGCCAGCGAGCGATCGATCTCCTCGGCGGCGGGCGCCCACTGGCCGAGCCCCATCATCTGCAGCCCGAGCAGGTAGTGCGCGAACCCGAGCTCGGGCTCGACGATGACGGCCCATCGCGCGACGATCGCCGGCGGTAGCCCGAGGAAGAAGTAGTCATACAGCGCCTCGGCCGCGGCGCCGCGGTGCTCGAGCGCGAACGTCTCGGCATCGATCTGCCGCCGCTCGTTCGAGTCGATCGGCAGCGCGGCCGCCTCGCGGATCAGCGCCTGCACCGCGGGCCGGTCGTTGTGCGCCGCCGCGGTGCGCGCGAGCCGCTCGAGCACCTCGACCCGCAGCGTCGAGGTCACTCCCTCGGCGTCGCTCGCCAGCGCGCGCCAGATCTGCTCGGCCTCGTGGCGCTCGGCGTCGTCGCCGCCCGCCAGCATGTCGGCCAGCTCCACCCGGTGGCGCGGCTCCTCGGGCGCGTCGTCGCACACCTCGCGCAGCAGCGACACCGCCCGCGCGCGGTCCCCGGCGACCAGTGCGTGCACCGCATGCTCTCGCCGCGCCGCGATGGCATGCGGGCACGGCCGCGCGAACACGCTGCCGCCGCGGAACCGCTCGCGCTGCGCCTCGACCGACGCCTTCGGCAGCTCGATCTTGCCGATCATCGCGCGCCACTCGTCCTCGAGCGTCGCCAGCGGCACGCCGTACGCCCCCTCGAAGTCGCCGCCCGAGTGATACAGCGCGCGCAGCTTCTCGGCCCCGTGGCTGTCGAGCAGAAACCGCAGGAACGACCCGGCGGTCGTGTAGCCGCGCGCCGACGACACCGAGAAGAACTCCAGCGACAGCAGCCGCCCGATCGCAGGCCGCATCCCCATGTCCTGCATCGCGCGCACGGCCTCGTGCGGCGTCGGCCGGTCATATCCACCGGGCCAGTCGATCGCGACCGCCAGCCCTTCGATCAGCCCGGGATTCGCGAACACCCCGTGCCGCGTCGCCACGCCGAACAGCGGATCGCCGAACGCGCTCGCCACCGCGTGCGCGATCTCGTGCCGCAGCGACCCATGCGGAAACGCGCGGTGCTCGAGGTAGATCTCGCGCCGCCACGGCTTGGCCATCTCGACGTCGCGCGCGCCGAACCAGCGCGCCTTCTGCTCGCGGTCGGCGAAGTAGAACGACGTCAGCTTCCCGGCGGGCGCCATTCCCAGCTGCGCCACCACCTGCGCGTAGCGAAACTCGTGGTCCTCGGCGATCGCCGCGATCTCGGCATCGATGTCCTTGGTATGCGCGTAGTGGATCACGAAGTGCTCGGTCTCCATGCGCCCGTCGAGCACCTCGGCGATGTCCTCGGCGTTCACTGCATATCCGAGCGCGCCCGCCTGCATATGCAATGCAACTGCACCTGCGGCGCACCCCACCGCGATCGCAAGCGCCGCGAGCCGCCGGCCGGCCGGCCGCAGGTCGCGCCAGCCCGCGCGGTGTCGCGGCACATCGAGCCGGAACGCGACCAGCGCCACCACCGCCACCACCCACAGAAGCTCCTCGAGCCGAGACCACGCCAGCGGCCATCGCAGCTGGATGTTCTCGTCGTACAGGTTCCCCGGAAAGTATCCGAGGATCGCGTTGTACGTGAACACCGGCGGCTCGCTGTACCACCGCCACATCGCCGCCGCTGCAACGATCACCGCCGGGAGCTGCGCCACCGCCGCGCCGACAAACCGCCGCGGCCCGCACACCACGCCCAGCGCATGCCCCAGCGCTCCCGCCAGCGCCGCCGTCGCCAGCGGCATCGCCACGTACGTCTCGATGCCATACCCCCAGTCGCACGTCGGCACCCACGCCCCGCGCACCGCCGCGATCACCGCCGGCACTGCCGCCACCGCGCACGCAAGGCCGGCCGCCGCCAGCGTCGAGCGCGCCATCGTCCGGCCGGCGTACGCCGCGCGCGCCACCCCCACGACTGGCATCCGCTGCAGCTCGCGCGCGAGCGCCGCTCCGACGTCGAGTCCCATCACCGCGGCGAACAGCGCTGCCGCCGTCGCCAGCTCGAACCCGAGCACGCCGAACAGCGGCACCCACCCGAGCCCGACCCCCATCGCCACCGCAAGCGCGGTCCAACACCACAGTCGCGCGCGCCTCGCCATCTGCGCGATCGCCGCGTGCGCGCCAACCCTCATCCGGCGTTCCTGCTATGGTGAGACGTGGCCGAAGAACCCGATCGCGAGCGCCGCATCGACGTTCGCAGTCCGATCGAGCTCAAGGTCGAATACAAGCGGCTCAACACATTCTTCGCCGACTACACCAAGAACATCTCGCGCGGTGGCACATTCATCAAGACAACTAGACCGCTCCCGGTAGGCACCGAATTCCTGTTCAAGCTCTTTGTCCCGGGACGCGATACCCCACTCACCATCCACGGTGAGGTCCAGCGCATCATCGATGAATCCGCCGAGGACGACGCCGGTATGGCCATCAAGTTCGTGTACCGTCAAGGCGATCCGCAAAACGAGATCGCCCGCATCGTCGAAGACATGATGACCGACAGCCTGGGCCCGCGGCTCTACTCAAAACTCATGGACCACGCGCACAAACGGCGATCCTGATGGCATC
>DATIPJ010000361.1:0-1925 GCA_035472155.1 Kofleriaceae bacterium | reverse complement strand
GCTGGCTCCACCGCGAGCGGCACGAGCTCCGCCGCAAGCGCCGTTGCCATTGCGGCTGCGCTTGCCATCGCCGCCGATCTGGCGGTCGCGGATCGCGATGGCGCGGCCGCCGCCGCCGCGCTCGCCGACGCGCAGCGACTCGACCCATCCCGCGCCCAGCGCGCCGTCGATCGGATCCGGGAGCAGCGCGCCCGCGCCGTCGGCGGCGACGTCGATGGTGCGCTCGCCGACCTCGCGGACCTTGCAGTCGCCAGCACGGCGGACCCGATCATCGCCGCGCGCGCCGAGGTGGCCCGCGGCCGCATCCTGCTCGCGGCCGACCGCGCGGGCGAGGCGCGCGATGTGCTCGAGAAGATCGAGCGCGAGGTCCGCGGTCGCGGCCGCGCGTCGACCGCCATCGCCATGGCCGTCCCCGAGCGCATCGAGCTCGAGCTCGCTCTCTGCGAGGCGCAGGTCGCGACCTCGGATCGCTGCAAGGCGAGCTATCAGCTCGAACCGCTGCTCAAGCCGCTCCATCCGCGCGCGCCGGCGCACGCCCGCCTCGCGATCGCCCAGGCCAGCAGCGATGCGCTGCGCTCGCTGACCTCGCTGCGCTCGCAGTACCTGCTCAACGCCCTCGACATCCTCCTCGAGGCCGGCGCCGCCCCGCTCCAGATCGCCGCCCTGCGCTGGCAGGTCGCCCAGCTCGGCGCCAGCGGCGCCGATCGCCGCCGGCTCGCCACCGCGGCGCGCGAGGTCTTCGCTGCCAGCGGCAAGACCGCCGAGGTCGCGGAGATCGACGCCTGGCTCGGCGGCAACCCCGACGGCACCGCCGGCCTCGCGCCCCCCGCCGACGCCGCTACGCCCGCGCGCGATCCGTCGCGCCCCCGCGACCCGACGGGCCCGCAGCCGTGAAAGCCCGGATCAGCGTGGTAGCCTCCGACCGCCGCACCGGTCGTTAGCGTTCAGCGCGTCAGGCTGGCGGGCCGTCGCGCCGCTGCGAAAGGTTCTCGAACCGCGTGTAGCGACCCTCGAAGTGGGTCTCCACCATGGCGGTCGGGCCGTGGCGGTTCTTGCCGATGATGATCTCGGCGATGTGGGGGTTCTCGGATTCCTTGTTGTAGATGACGTCGCGGTAGATGAAGAGGATGACGTCGGCGTCCTGCTCGATGGCGCCCGATTCGCGCAGGTCGGACAGCTGCGGGCGCTTGTCGGTGCGCTGCTCGAGGGAGCGGTTGAGCTGCGACAGCGCGAGGACGGGGCAGCTGAGCTCCTTGGCGAGCGCCTTGAGGCCGCGCGAGATCTCGCTGATCTCCTGCTCGCGGCTGGCCTTGGCGGCCTGCGGCGAGCCGCGCATCAGCTGCAGATAGTCGATGATGATGAGCCCGAACTTCTTGCTGCCGAACAGCTCGCGGTTGGAGCGGAACCGCCTGGCGCGCGCGCGCAGCTCGCGCAGCGAGAGGGCAGGCGTGTCGTCGATCAGGATCGGCGCCTTCGACAGCGAGGCCGCCGCGTACGTCAGGTTGGTCATGTCCTGGCGCTGGAGCTGGCCGCGGCGCAGCGCCGACGAATCGACGCGCGCCTCGGAGCACAGCATGCGCTCGGCGAGCTGCGTCGACGACATCTCGAGCGAGAACACCAGGCACGGCCAGCCGGAGGAGGTCGCGGCGTTCTGCGCGAGCGACATCGCGAACGACGTCTTGCCCATGGCCGGGCGGGCCGCCAGGACGATGAGCTCGGTGGGCTGGAGACCGGCGGTCTTGGCATCGAGGTCGGAGAACCCGGTCGGCACGCCGGTGATGCCGTCGGGCGATTTGAAGCGCTCGTCGAGCGAGCTGAAGACCTTCTTGACCAGGCCCTTGAGCGGCTCGGGGCCGGTCTTGTCGCGGCGCTGGGTGACCTCGAAGATCTTGGCCTCGGCATCGTCGAGGTAATCGCGGACCTCG
>DATIPJ010000360.1:0-13622 GCA_035472155.1 Kofleriaceae bacterium | reverse complement strand
GAGCACGAGCACGAGCGCGATGCCGGCCGAGATCAGGATCGGGCCTTCTTTCCACTTGTACGAGCCGCCGTAGGCCGCGATCAGGACGGCGAGCGCGGCGGTGAACGCGGCCACCATGCCGAAATCGGGGCCGATCCACGCCATCGCACGCACGAACGCATTGGGTCGCGCGGCGACCTCGGCGTCGGGTACGTAGGCAGCTTCCGGCATGGCGGTGGACGATGAGGTACGGGTGGCGGTGGAGTCAAGCGTTCGAGCGGGTGGTGCCATGAATCGCCGGCTCGCCCTCGCGCTCCGGCTGCTCGCGATCATCGCGGTGATCGCGGCGCTGTGGTGGTTCGTGCGCGAGATGGATATTGCCGCCCTCGGGAGAGCCCTGAGAACGGCCCGGCTGTGGCCAGTCCTGATTGCCGCAGTTCTGAACTTTCTTTGCCTGCTCGGCAAGGCAGCATGCTGGCGCATCATGCTAGCGCCGCGCCATCGCGTGCCGGTGCTGCGGCTGTTCCGCTACACCATCGCGGCGTTCGCCGCCTCGGCGCTCGCGCCCGCGCGGGCCGGCGAGCTCTTGCGGGTGTGGGTGCTCAAGCGGCGCGATGGCGTGCCGGCGCCGGATACCGCGGCGGTCGCGGTGTCCGAGAAGCTACTCGACGGCATCTCGATGCTGGTCCTGGTCGCGCCGGTGCCGTGGCTCTTGCCCGGCCTGCCGTCGTGGGTCGCCGGGGCGATCGCGCTGTGCGCGGCGATCGCGATCGTCCTGTTCGTCGCGCTCGTCATCGCGGTGCCGCGGATCGGCCGCGCCGCGCGCGAGGGGGCCCCACCGCCGGGCGCGATCCGGCGGTTCATCGCCGGCATGCACGGCCTGCGCAGCCCCAAGCGCGTGCTCGGCTCGCTCGGCGTCTTGATCCTGACCTGGGTGTTCGACCTCGGCGAGGTCACCTGCGTGCTGTACGCCGTCGGCATCGACCTCCCGGTGGCCGCGGGCCTGCTCATCCTGTTCACGCTCAACCTCACGATCATGGTGCCGTCGACGCCCGCCGGAGTCGGTGCGCTCGAGGTCGGTGCGCTCGCGGCGCTCGACCTGCTCCACGTCCCGCACGCGCCCGCGCTCGCGTTCGCCCTGCTCTACCACGCGCTCCAGGTGATCCCGATCATCCTCGTCGGCCTCAGCCTCGAGCTGCGCCTGGTGCTCGGGCGCGAGCGGGAGCCCAGCCTGCCCGAGGCTCACGTCGTGTTGGAGAGCGACAGAACGTGACCTGCATCGGGGTGCGCACGCCCCGCAAGCACGTCATCGTAGGTCCGCGCGACCATCTCCGCCCCGACTCCCGAGGCGATCGTCATCCAGCCGCGCGACGGATCGACCACGGTGGTGACGAGCCGCTGCCACGCCTCGCCGAGCTGGCGCCGCACGCCGTCGGGACTCCATTGCTTGTTGCGGTGGCGGATCCACGCCGGCACGAAGAACGGGACCGGCTCGGGCCCCGGCAGCCCGGCGCCGCTGTGCTGCGGCTCCTGGTGAGTCGCCCCGACCATGAGCGAGTAGCGCAAAAGGCTCCCGAAGTGGTGGTGGATCGCCCCGCGCAGCGCCTGGCTACCGGCGATGTCGACGTACATCGCGCGCCGCGCGGCCGGGAGCGTGCTGACCTCGGCGTAGGACAGCACGCGGTCGAACAGCCCGAGCCGGCCGACGAACCCCAGGTTGCGCTCCGAGGTGAGGCCGATGAGCTTGGGCCGGTCGCGCCGCACATCCCCGGCGAGCGCGAACGCCATGCCCCAGGCGAGCTTGCTCGACGCGCTCGAGACCAGCGTGATCTCGGCGTCGAAGAAGCCGTACTCGCGCAGGTAGTCTGCGAGGAAGAACGAGGTCCCGAACACCGGTCGCAGCACGCACTGCAGCGGCTCGGTGTCGGGGTGATAGCTCGGGTCGCGCGTGGTGCGGAGGTAGTGGTTGTAGACCGCGCTGAGCTCGCGGCGGTGCGCCACGCTGTCGAAGAACCCGGCGTCGTCGATCCGCTTGGGGTGCACGACCAGGTGCGACGACATCGGATAGTAGCCGTAGAACCGCTCGCCGACCGAGACCACGTCGCTCGCCGAGCGGACCACGGTGCCGAAACCCCACGCCGGCACGCGCCCCCACCCGGCGCGAGCCTCGGGGAAGAACTTCCAGTACGACATCGCGTCGCCGCGCAGCGCGTAGTTGATGTTGTTGGCGGTGAAGCCGAAGTGGTCGACCCGGAGCTCGGCGTCGCCCTCGGCGAGCTCCCTGCGCGGCGCGGTCACGATCTGGTGCTCGGAGAGACGGTCGCGGCGAACGACGAAGTGCGTGCCCTCCATGGCCGCGAGAATAGGCGAACCTGCCCTACCTCGCGAGCGCGATCGGTAAAGTCACGGTGAAGATCGTGCCCTCCGCGGTCGAGCTGACCGCGACGGTGCCGCCGTGGGCGCGCGCGAGCTGCTTCACGATGTACAGGCCGAGCCCCGCGCCGCCGGAGCTGCGCGACCGGGCGTAGGGGTCGAACAGCTTGTCAAGCAGATCGGCCGGAATGGGAACGCCGCCGTTCCTGACGGTCAGGACGGCGCTATCACCGACGCGATGCACCCCGATCGCGATCGTGCCTTCGCCATGGCGGACCGCGTTGACCACCAGGTTCTCGACCAGCCGGTTGAGCTTGTCGACGTCTCCGTTGAGCTTGTCGGTCAGCGTGATGTCGAGATCGATCTTGTGCCCGCCGGTCGTCCGCGAGTCGTGGATGACCTGGGTCACGAGCTCGCCGAGGTCGACCGGGCCGAGCGATACCGGGACGATCTCGCCGCCCAGGGTCTGCGCGACGACCATGACCTGCTCGATCATGCGGTTCATGCGGGTCGCGGTGCGGTCGAGCCGCTTCACGGTCTCGCGCTCGCGGTCGGTCATCGACACCGAATCGCCGAGCGCCGACAGCCCGGTCGCGATCACGTTCAGCGGGTTGCGCAGATCGTGGCCGAGGGTGGCGATCAGCAGCTCCTGGGCGCGCAGCCGGTCGCGCTCGGCGTTGCGCAGCCGGATCAGCGCGCGCAGCGCCGCGACCAGCTCGACCAGCTCGATCGGGTGCACCAGGTAGCAGTCGGCGCCGAGCTCGAGGCCGCGCGCGCGGTCCTCGGCACTGGCCAGCGTGGCCGACAGCTCGAGGACCTTGACCGCCGAGGTCTCGGGGTTGCCCTTGATCCGCTTGCACAGGTCCCAGCCGAGCATGTCCGGCAGCTTGATATCGATGATCGCCACGTCGTGACTGGGCGACAGCAGCGCGAGGCCGTCCTGGCCGGTGGACGCCTCGTCGATCTCGAACCCGGCGCCGCGCAGCTGGCGTGCGATGACGTAGCGCTTGCCGATGTTGTCCTCCACGAACAGCACGCGAGGTTTGCTATCAGTCATGGCCACGCTCCATGGATACCGCGATTCCCGCCCGCACGAGCGCATCTTCGATCGCGGCCCGGTCCGCCACGCGCGACGCCGTCGACTTGCGAAGGATCGCCGAGGCGGCCGCCAGGCGTGCGCGATCGCTGGTGCCCAGGACGAGCGCCGTGTACACGACGATCGGGATCCCCTGGGTGGCAGCGTCGGCCTTGAGCCGATCGAGCACCTCGAAGCCGGTGAGATCGGGCATCACCACATCGAGGAAGATCGCGTCGGGTCGGGTCGCCGCCAGGCGCAGCCCCTCGGTGCCGCTCTCGGCCTCCTCGACGCGGTAGCGCTCCTCGAGCCAGCGCCGCAGCACGTAGCGCGACGCGAGATCGTCGTCGATCACCAGGATGCGCGGCCGGCCCGTGGTGGGCTGCGCCTCGACCACCGGGGCAGGCACCTCGATGAAGAGCTCCGGCTCGGCCGCGTAGTGGCTCGGCAGCTCGAACCGGAACGTCGAGCCGGCCTCCGACGTGCTCGCGATCTCGAGCGAGCCGCCGAGCAGCGCGGCGAACCGGCGCGACAGCGGCAGCCCGAGGCCGCTGCCGCGCATGCGGGCCTGGACCGCGCCGTCGACCTGAGCGAACTCGCGAAAGATCAGGTCGTGGTGCTCGGGCGCGATGCCGACCCCGGTGTCCTGGACCTCGAACACCACGCGGTCGTCGGCGCCGTGCAGCGCGCGTACGTCGACCCGGCCTGCGTCGGTGAACTTGAGCGCGTTCGCGACCAGGTTGCGGAGCACCTGCGAGACCTTGTGCTCGTCGGTGACCAGATCGGGCAGCCCGGGCTCGACGGTGAACCCGAGCGCCACGCCACTGGGCGCCAGCGGTTGCATGATCCGGCGCAGGGTCTTCAGCACCCCCTCGACGGTGAACCGCGCGACGTGCACGGTGGCCTTGCCGGCTTCGGTGCGCGCGAGCTCGAGCAGATCGTTGACGTAGCTGGTCAGCGACTCGGCGACCTCGTGGATGATGCGGACCTGCTTGTCCTGCTCGACGGTGAGCTCGCCGTCGAGCCGGTCGATCAGGAACTGCGAGATCGTCGAGATCGAGTGCAGCGGCGTTCGCAGCTCGTGGCCCATCTCCGACACCAGGCGCGTGCGCAGCTCGACCGCCTGGCGCTGGTACTCCGAGCGCTCCTCGAGCTCGGCGTGGAGCGCCATCACGCCGCGGTTGGTCTCGACCAGCTCCTCGGTGAGCTCGACCAGGCGAGCGTCTCGCTCGAGGACATCGCGCTGGAGCCGGCGGATCTCCTGGCTCGGCTCGTCGGCGAGCTTGTCGGCGAGCTGCGACCGCATGATGCCGACGTGCGCCACGTCGATCTGGCCGGCGCGCCGGGGCACACGCCTGGTCATCTCGACCCGGGTGCCCGAGGTGCTGGTCTCGATCGCGAACGAGTCCATCAGGCGGCGCGAGCCGCGGATGCCCAGGCCGAGCCCGGTCTCGCTCCGGGTCTCGCCGGCGAGCACGGCGTCGAGGTCGCGGATGCCGGGCCCGCGGTCGAGCACGATGATGGTCAGCGACTCGCGACGGTCGTCGAGGCCGAACGTGACCGAGCCGCCGCCGGCGTAGACCAGCGCGTTGCGCGCGATCTCGGACATCGCGGTCGCGATCCGCGTCTGCTCGAACAGGGAGAACCCGAGCTGGGCGACCACGGTACGAGTTGTCTGGTGCGCGCGCACCACGTCGTCCTCGCTGCGGATATCGACCAGCCCGAGCTCGATCATCGCGCCTCGCGCAGGACGACCGCGGTCGCGTCGTCCCTGTCGCGCGCGTGATCGCGCCACAGCGTCGCGGCGATGGTCGCCGGATCGTGCGCGAGCAGACCGGGGTAGCCGTCGATCGCGAGCCGGCTCTTGAGCCCGTCCGAGCACATCACGAGCTGTGCGCCGGGGGGGAACGCATAGCGCTCTTCTCGGGTCCGCGGCATGGCCTGGCCGAGCGTACCGTGCTGGGTGACCAGCTGGCGCGTCGATTCGCCGCCGACGATCCACGCGGCCACGTTGCCGACCCCCGCGACCGTGGCCTCGCGGGCGGCCAGATCGATGCGAACGACGGTTGCCGCCGCGCCCCGCGTGGCCCGGGCGGCCCGGTCGGCGTGATCGAGAATCCCCGGCAGTGTGTCATCGGCGCGCAGCGAGAACGCCCCGAGCACCGCGCGGGTAGCGGCCGCGGCACCGTCGCCGTGGCCGAGCCCATCGCACACGATCAGGGTCGCCCGATCGCCGGACTCGTGGAGCCTCCAGCCGTCGCCGCACACGATCATCCCGGGGTGCGGCACGCAGACTCCGGCGGCGTCGAACGCCGTGCGCGCGTGCTTGACGCGCGCGTACACCGTCGCCGAGATGACCGTCCCGGCGCCGTGCTGTGAATACGCATCCCACCGGGTCGCCAGCCGGCTGATCGCGCCGAGCCCGGCTCCGGCCGTGCCCGCGGTAGACATGCCGTCGCGCAGGCACGCCTCGACGTTCATGCCGCGGCCGCGGTCCCACGCGACGATCGACACGCCGATCGAGCCGCCGGGAGCCGCGACGCAGCCCAGCAGCGCGCCGCCGCCGCCGGCGTGCTTGAGCACGTTGGTGGCCAGCTCGGTCGCGATCAGCGCCGCATCGCTCGTGCGGCTCTCGTCGAGCCCCGAGGTCGCCGCCAACGTGGCGAACCGCCGGCGAACCGCGCCGACGTCAGACTCGTGCTCGAGCTCGAGCGCCTCGGTCTCGTTCACTTCCATCGCACGACCCGAACGCGCGTCCCGCGCCCGACCGTCGACTCGATCTCGAACTCGTTGACCAGGCGCCGCGAGCCGCCGAGCCCCAGCCCGAGCCCGCCGCCGGTCGTGAACCCGTCGCTGAGCGCCTTCTCGATGTCGGGGATCCCCGGCCCCTCGTCGACGAACGTCATGCGGACGCCCCTCCGGATCCCATCGGTGATGATCTCGATCTCGGCGAAGCCGCCGCCGCCGTGCTCGAGCGTGTTGCGCGCCAGCTCGCTCGCCGCGGTCACGAGCTTGGTGGTCTCGAGCAGCGAGAATCCGGCGCGGTGCGACTGCTCGCGCGCGCGCTGCCGCACGAACACCACGTCCTCGTTCGACGCGATGTCGACGCGGATCGGCGGCCGGGTGGGATCAGCGATCGCCGGATTCACGCAGAAGCTCCATGGCCCGCTCGACGTCGAGCGCGGTGCGGACACCGGGCAGCGACATGCCGAGCTCGACCAGCGTGATCGCAACCGCCGGCTGCATACCGACGACCACGGTCTCGGCGTCGAGGATGCGCGAGGTCGCCGCGATGTCCGCGATCATCCGGCCGATGAACGAATCGACCATGTCGAGGGCCGAGATGTCGATCACCACGCCGCGCGCGGTGATCTTGGTGACCATGGTGGTCAGGTCGTCGAGCAAGCGCACGGCGATCTCATCGTGCATGTCGACCTGAATCGTGACGAGGAGGGTATCCCCCATTCGCAAGATCGGTATCCGCTCCATACTCAGCTCACACCTTTGTCGTCGAGATCGAGAGTCCAAGCTTCTTGAGCGCGATCTTGAAGGCATCCGCGAGTGACGCCTTGGTCACCACGTCGCCGAGGTTCACGCCCAGGTGCACGATGGTCTGCGCGATCTGCGGACGGATGCCGCTGATGATGCACTCGGCACCCATCAGCCGCGTCGCCGCGACGGCCTTCAGGAGGTGTTGCGCGGTCAGGGTATCGACCGTCGGCACACCGGTGATGTCGAGGATCGCGACCGGCGAGCGGGTCGCGACCACCTGCTGCAGCAGCGCCTCCATGACGATCTGCGTGCGCGACGAGTCGAGCGTGCCGATGATCGGCAGCGCGAGGATGCCATCCCACAGCTGGATCACCGGGGTCGACAGCTCGAGCATCTCCTCGCCCTGCCGCCGGATGACCTCCTCGCGCGCGGACTGGTGGATCTCGGTCGTGTACAGACCGAGCTTGTCGAGCACCTTGGACACCTCCCAGATGTCGGTGAACAGCCCGGCCGCATCGTGACCCTCGAACGCGCGCCGCAGGTGCGCGAACAGCGGTTCCTTGAACGAGAGCACGAACATCGCGGTCTCGCTCGGCGCGAAGCCCTGGCGGCCGCGCGATCGCGAGATCCCGGCGAGGAACTCGCGCGTCGGGGCCCAGCTGTCGCCGGTGATCTCGTCGAGGTTACCGGCGGCGAGGCCATCGGCGAGCAGCGAGATGAACTCCTGGCACTGGGCCTGGAGCTCGGGATCGCTGATCAGGGTCTTCGCCGCCGGCGATGCGGTCGCCTTGAGCGCCTTGACCCAGTCGGCGAGTAACTGCACCTGGGCTGTCTTCAAGATCTGGACGATTCGATTAGTCGAAACCATGGGCATGGCGCCACGGACGCTAGCACCAAAAAAACGACAGTCACAGCGGTGAACGCCTGTCCTCCGACCTGGGGGTGTCCTGGACTTTCGTAATCTCATTGCTGGTTTAGAGGCATCGCGCACACGAATCCACACATCGAGCACGCGTGCCAAGCATTCGCGCCTCAATGTGTGGCAACCGCGCTCGCAAGCGGGCCGTCGCGCCCGGCACCAGAGCGGCGGCGACACATGATCAGTAGTCGCTGAACATATGATTTCGGCGATTATGTATCTGCGACAACCCGTCGCGTTTACAGGCTCGCGAGCGCGCGCCGGGCAGCGCGAGCCACGCGCGCGTCGCTATCGCCGAGCAGACGCTCGAGGAACGGGCGGGCCTGCTTGGTGCCCGGGTTGGCGAACATCGTGAACGCGACGCACGCCGCCTCGCGGACCCGCGGGTCCTCATCGGTGAGATAGCCTGTGAGCGCCGCCGCGCCGCGCTTGCCCGACAGCACCTTCATCGCGGTCGCCGCCGAGCTGGCGAGCCGGCTCTTGCCGCTGGTCGGCTTGCCGTCGCGCGCGAGCACGAGCTGCGCGAGCGCCGGGACCGCGCCGACGTAGCCCAGCCGCTTGACCGCGTCGATCGCCACGCTTTGCACGCTGCGCGCGGGATCGTCGAGGTAGCGCGCGACCTCCGGCGCGTGCTCGGGGCGCGCGATCGAGGTCAGGACGCCCAGCGCGTTGGCCCGCGCGTCGCCGCTCGAGCGCCGCGCGATCGTGAGCAGCTCGCGCGCGACCTGATCGCGATCGCGCTCCTTGGCCAGCCGGCGCGCGCGATCGATCTGGCCGAGCTTCTTGTCGCGCAGCGCATCGGCGAGGGAGGCGCCGGGCAAGAGGTGCGCCCCGCCGCCGGCCGCTGCGCGTGCGATCTGGGCGGCGACCAGCGTCGACCCGCTCAGGTGCGTCCCGGCCGGGGGCGTGACATCGACCTCGGTGATGCGCGCCGCGCGCTTGGGCCGCGACCGCGCGGCGACCCGGGCCGCGACCCGCGCCACCGGGCCGCGCGACCGCCGCCAGCGCTCGAGCCGTGCGACCGCCTCGACGAGATCCGGCGTGCGCAGCAGCTGCCCGTCGTCGGTGTGGACATCGTAGTGCGGCGCGCCGCGGGTGAACACGAACGGGCTCCACGTCACGACCTCGCCGCGCACCAGCGATGGCACGATCTCGACCGTGCCGCCGGCGTCGCTGGTCAGCGTCACCCCGAACCCGCCGTACGGCGCGATCATCCCGTAGCGCGCGGACCAGCCGTGTCCGAGCGCGCGGACCAGCGCCTCGAGGAAGGCTATGGTCTCCACCAGCCCTCGCGATCGACGAGGTCGAACACCTCGCGCAAGATCGCCAGGCCGTTGCGCGCGGTCGCCTCGTCAGTGGTGAGCGGGGGCTGGATCCGGAAATGCGCCGAGTAGCTCATCGTGAGCAGACCCCGGCGCACGCACTCGCCGAAGATCCGCTCGGTGATCTTGCGGGGCAGCGGCGTCTTTTTCACCTTGTCGCTGACCAGCTCGATCGCCAGGAACATCCCGGCGCCGCGCACGGTGCCCACGAATGGGTAGCGGTCGACCCACGGCTCGAGCTCGCGCAGCATCACCTCGCCGACCCGGCGCGCGTTCTCGACGAGGCCCTCGTCCTCGATGATGCGCAGCGACGCTGCGCCCGCCGCCGCGGCGAGCGGGTTGCCGCCGTAGCTCGACGAGCTGCCGGACGCGTTGGCCCACGGCTTGGAGCCTGCGATCGCATCGCTGGTCGCCAGCGCCGACAGCGGGAAACCGCCGCCGACCGCCTTGCCGATCGTGACGATGTCGGGCTGGACACCGGTGTGGTGCACGCCCCACCACGCGCCGGTGCGGCCCAGGCCCGTGATCATCTCGTCGGCGATGAACAGCGCGCCGACCTCGTCGGCGATCGACTTCATCGCCGGCAGGAACTCCTTGGGCGGGATGATGTTGCCGGCGGTGCCCTGCATCGGCTCGACGATGACCGCGGCGACCTCACCGGCGGTCGCGACCTTGACGTACTTGCGGGCGACCTCGGCGCACGCGATGCCGCACGACGGGTAGCTCGCGCCGACCGGGCAGCGATAGCAGTCCGCGTACGGCACCTGGTGCGAGCCTGGCACCATCGGGCCGAGCTTGTCCTTGAACGTCGAGCCCATCAGCGACAGCGCGCCCATCGTCTTGCCGTGGAAGCCACCCCAGCAGCTTACGAACTCGTACTTGCCGGTGTACGACTTTGCGAGCCGCAGGGCGCTCTCGACAGCCTCGGCGCCGCCCGAGTACATCTGCAGCCGGTGCACGCCGTTGGCCGGCGCGTGGCGCGCGAAGCGCTCGAACAGCTCGACCCGCGCCTCGCTGGTCAAGGACCCGACCGACGCGCGCTGCGCCTGCTTCTGGATCGCCTCGACCCAGGCCGGGTGGGAGTGGCCGAGCGCGCCCACCGCGATGCCGCCGATGAAGTCGAGGAACTGGTTGCCATCGACGTCGGTGACCTGCGTACCCTCGGCGTGGTCGACCGCGATGCCGGCGAGCAGCGCATAGCCTTGCGCCCCGGGCGCCAGATGCTCGTCCTCGCGCGCGCGCAGCGCGGCGCTCTTTGGCCCCGGGATCGCGGTGACGAGGTGGCGGTTCTGGTTCGCAGGCTGCGGCATGGAGCCGGTCTTTTACCGCAACGCGCGGCCGATACGCACCAACCGTACTACAGCCGCGAGGTTTCCGATCACCGCAACAATGGCGAGCGAAACCAGGCAGGGCGTGGCGTACGGCACGTCGCGCGCGGCCAGTGCCGGCCCGACCAGCGGAACCACCCCGATGCCGATGATGAGATAGACGCTGCGCTCATGGCGCCGCATCAGGCCGCGCGGCGGCGTGACCTGCAGCGCCTCGGCCTTCGCGCTCGCGTAGCTGACCATGAACGACGCCAGCACCGCGCCGAGCGCGAGGCAGAGCTGCCACCATGAATCGCGCATGAACAGCGCGAGCCCGGCGAGCAGCGCGAACTCGGTGTAGCGATCCACGGCGGCGTCGAGCAGCTCGCCGCGGTTCGACCCGCTCTTGGTCAGCCGCGCGACCTGGCCATCGAGGATGTCGCCGATCGTCGACATCGTCGCGAGCAGGCACGCCAGGCCGAACCAGCCAAAGCCCACCGCGACCCCCGCGCCGACCCCGAGCACGAGCGCGCTCCAGGTCAGCCCGTTGGGCGTGACGCCCATCGCCGCGAGCCCGCGGACCACCGGCTCGATCGCCCAGTAGGTCGCGTCCATGATGCCGCGGCCGACCAGCGCGGTGCCGCCGATCCGCGACACGCGCTCGCTGTGGAACGCGCCGCGGGCCGCGATCCGCACGCCGTACAGCGTCAGCGCGACCACCCACAGCGCGCCCGTCGCCCAGCTGAAGTAAACGTCGGGACGCACGAGCGTGCGATCAGCCTGCCTTGACGACCGCCGTGCGGTCCGCGCCGATCGCGAGCTGCTTGCCGTCGGCGCGGGCCGACGCATACGCCGTCTCGATCAGCTGCACGCACATCGCAGCATCGCGCGCTTCCTGACTGATCCACTGGCCGGTCCGGATCGCCTGCACGAACTGGAGCTGCAGCGCCTTGAACCACTCGGCGTGCGAGGCGTCCATCCAGTGCGAGGCCGCCGAGCGGCGATCGACATCGACCTGCCCACCGGCGCGCTTTCTGTGGATCTCGATGTCGTCGTCCTCGACCTTGATCGCGCCGTTGGCGCCGTGGATCGTGTAGATGACCTTGCGAAACCCCGAGTTCCACGTCAGCTGGGCGACCGCAATCCCGGTCGGGAACGTCACGGTGCAGCTGAAGTTGTCCTCGGTGTCGAACGTCGACAGGTTCGACATCTTGGCGGTGATCGAGGTCGGCTGCGATGCCAGCCAGTCGAACGCCAGATAGAACGTGTGGCTGCCATGATCCATGGCGATGCCGCCGCCCGAGGTCGCGCGCGAGCGCCGCCAGTCGGGCTGCCAGTCGGCCACGCCCTTGGCGTGGGTGGTCCGGAACGTGTCGAGCGTCACCAGGTGAATCGGCCCGAGCTCCCCGGACTCCAGCACTTCGCGGATCGCCTTGATCACGGGCGCGTGCTTGTAGTTATGGGACGGAAAGAATACCCGCTTCGCCTGGGTCGCGTGGTCGAGCATCATCCGCGCATCGGCCGCGCTGGTCGCGATCGGCTTCTCGCAGAACACGTGCAACCCATGCTCGAACGCCGCATGGGCGATCGCCGCGTGGTCGCAGGGCGGCGTGGCGATATCGACAAAGTCGAGCTGGCGCGCCTCGGCCGACAGCAATGTCTTGGTGTCGGGGTAAATCCGAGCCTGGGGGAGCACCTGACGGGCGCGTTCCCGGCGAGCAGCACACACATCCGCAACGGCCACGACCTGAAGCTGATCGGGAGCGGCGAGGTAGGCCGGTACATGGCCCTTCTCGGCAATAAATCCGAACCCGATGAGGGCCCCCTGAAGTGGACGTGTCATGCGTCTGCCTCGGCAGTGAAGTAGGTCAATTCGGTGACAGAAGCAAGAACCGGAGCACTCCGAGTCCCGCCGCTACACCGCTGTAATGGCTCTATGGTGATCGATGTCGGTTTTTCGACGTTTAGGGCTTAAATAGGCTGTCAGCTTTTCGACAAACATGGGGCATTTTGGTCAGCCACCGCACCACCGCTACAGCCCCTTTCGGCGTGCCGTGTCGCGGTGTCGCCCCTGCGATCCGTTGCCACAGACCGCCATGGCGAGCGCTTCAAGCGTCGGGCCGTAGGCGATGAGCGGCCGCGAATCCTGGGTCGCGACCATGACGGTGATGTCGTGGGCGCCCGGGCGCACGGTCGTCGGGTTCGTGAGGCCGCGGGGCAAACCACCGTGGCCGTACACGGCGCCGAAGTCCACGTCCCAGCGCTCGAGGCCGAGACCATGGCCGGTCATCCCGGGCGCGGCGCTGTTCAGCGCGTCGAAGAACCGCGACGGATCGGTCGCGGTCGAGATCAGGGTGCCGGCGCCGCCGGGCTGATCGAGCATCTGCACGGTGTGGTCGATGAGATGCGCCCGGTCGCCAAACGGTTGGCCGGGGAGGTCGGCGGGCAGGTAGCCGTGGACGTGATCGCCCGCGATGCGCGGGTCGACCCTGGTCAAGACGTGCACGCGGAATCGTTCCATCCTCGACGGCGCTTCGTGCCGCCGACCCGTAGTCCCCACATGCGCTCGGTTCGTTCAACGCGCTGTCACCTGCAGGTCGCCGCGCACGCCGACTCGGAGGTATGAATGTCCATGCTCGAGATCCCCAGCGCGGTGCATCGCCGCGTGCTACGCAAGCCGGACGGCCGCGAGCTCGTGCTGTACGGCCGCGCGCCGCTCGACGATGTCGAGGCGCCGCAGGCAGGCGCCGCCGGTCCGCGCGCGTCGCACCTGCGCTGGCACCCGTTGCGCGGTGAGTGGGTGGTCTATGCGGGCCATCGTCAGGAGCGCACGTTTCATCCGCCGCCTCGCTGGAACCCGCTCGCGCCGGCGCTCGATCCGGAGTTTCCGACCGAGGTGCCCGCGGGCAACTGGCAGGTCGCGGTGTTCGAGAATCTGTTCTCGGCGCTCGGCTCGACGAGCGCCGCACCGCCGGCGATCGTCGAGACCGCGCCGTGCGGCGGGCGCACCGAGGTCATCGTGTTCACCCAGGACCCGACCGGCTCGCTCGGCGGACTGGCGCCCGATCACCTCGCGCTCGTGATCGACGTGTGGGCGGACCGCACGCGCGCGCTCGCCGCCGTCGAGGACATCGCCTACGTGTTCCCGTTCGAGA
>DATIPJ010000359.1:0-4958 GCA_035472155.1 Kofleriaceae bacterium | reverse complement strand
CCGGTCTACCTGCCGCGGCTCGGGCGCTCGGGCTGCGTGTACGAGATCGCCGGTACGCACGCCAACGTCGAGATGGCGAGCCACGTGTACGCGTTCCTGCTCGCGACCGCCGAGCGACTGTGGGCCGCGAACCGCCACGATGCGCGGGTCCGCAGCGGGCGCGATCGGCTCGCGTATCAATCCGGCGTCGTCGGCGGCTTTCGCGAGAAGCTGTTGTTCGAGCGCAAGGACCTCAAGCAGACCGGGCTGGTGTGGGTCGGCGACCGCACGCTCGACCAGTTCTATCGCGCGCGCCATCCGTACATCACCACGCGCCGCCACAGCGTGACCCTCAACGGCGCGCACGCCGCAGGCCGCGAGGCCGGCCGGTCCGTCGTGCTGCACAAGCCGGTCGCGCACGGCCCCTCGGGCGGTGGCCCGCGCCTGCTCCGCGGCTGATCACGTAGCCCGCTGAAGCCGCGACGATTCCGCGCACCCGATCGGGTAGGTCGACGGGACACGGTCGCCGTCGCAGGCCGAAATCTCCCCAGCTGTGACGTCTGCGCCACGCCAAGAGTGCGCACGGGCGCTCGCGCTGGGGTCGGAGGCCCTTGATATCGCGAACGGTTGACGCTGGCACACCCCGTGCTCATGTTGCGGAACTGGAGGAATTGATATGCGTGCAACTCTCCCAACCGCGGTGCTGGTCGCGGCCGTGCTCGGTGGCTGTTACACGACCGGCGAGGTCGGGTACCGAGCGACGTACACGACCCCCAGCGCCAATGTCTACGTGAGCACCCCGGACCTGGTGACCGTGAGCCCTGGGGTCCAGGTGGTCGCTGACTACGACGAACCGGTGTTCTACACCGACGGCTTCTACTGGCGTTATTACGACGGCGGCTGGTACCGCTCGAACGCCTACGACTCGGGCTTCTTCTTCGTCGCGAGCCCGCCGGTTGCGGTGCTCCGCATCGACCGTCCGTACGCGTACTCGCACTATCGACCGCGCGGATACGTGGCCCGGTCGAACGTTCGCTATCGCCCGCCCGAGAGGATCGTGCGGTCGCGAGGAACGGTGTACCGGCCCGAGCCGGTGGTCCGCGATCGCCGCGAGGTCGAGGTCCGTGATCGCCGCGAGGTCGAGGTTCGCGATCGCCGCGAGCCGGTCCGCAGCACCACGGTCGTCCGCGATGCGCCGCGGGCCGCCCCAGCACCGGCTCCGGCGCCGGCTCCTCGCAAGGCGCCACCGCCCGCGAAGGATGACCACCGCTCGCGCGAGCGCGATCGCGACCGCCACTGACATCGCCGCGCGCTGCGCTGTGATAACGAAGGCCATGGGCAGATCGCTCGTGGCCTTTGTGCTGTTTGCAGGGTGCGCCGCGCAAGGCCCGCGCCCGTCGCTGGTGACGACGGCGGAGACCTCGCAGTTCGGGCGGACCGGCCGTTACGACGAGGCGCTGCGGCTGTGCCGCGAGTTCGCGCGGGCGTACGATGGCGTGCGCTGCCAGCAGATCGGGCAGACCGGGGAGGGCCGGCCGATCGTCGCGCTGCATGTTCACCGCGGCGCCGCGCACCCGGCGATCTACTTCCAGGGCGGCATTCACGCCGGCGAGATCGAGGGCAAGGACGCGGGGTTCCGGTTCGTGCGCGACCTGCTCGACGGCAAGGTGGCGCCGGGCGCGCTCGACGTGGTCGACCTCGTATTCGTGCCCGTGGTCAATCCCGACGGGCACGAGCGGTTCGGGCCCAACCACCGGCCGAACCAGCGCGGCCCGGCGGAGATGGGCTTTCGCACCAATGACGCGCGGCTCAACATCAACCGCGATTACGCGAAGGCGGAGACGCCGGAGATGGCGGCGCTGCTCCGCGCGTTCACGATGTACCAGCCGGTGCTGCTGATCGACCTGCATACGACCGATGGCGCCAAGTTCGAGCACGACATCAGCCTCAACATCGCGCCGCTCGCGCCGCGCGGCGACAAGCTCGACCAGACCGCGCACGCGCTCTCGAACGCACTGGCGAAGCGGATGACCGAGCTCGGGCATCTGCCGGTCGACTTCTATCCATCGTTCAACGACAACGAGGACCCGGCGTCGGGGTTCGGCATCGGCGAGCTGCCGCCGCGGTTCTCGCATGTCTACGCCGGCGTGCGGAGCCGGCTGGGGCTGCTCGTCGAGACCCATAGCTGGCGGACGTATCGCGAGCGCAACGAGAGCACGTATCACACGCTGCAGGCGGTGTTCGAGCTCGCGAAGACCGAGGCCGCGGCGTGGTCGGCCGCGGTGGCCGAGGCGGGGCGGGCCGATGCGCGCCTCGGCGGCACCGACGTGGTGCTGTCGTGGGAGACCGGGCCGCACAAGACGGAGATCGAGTTCCGCGGCTACGCCTACCAGAAGGCCAAGTCGGAGATCTCGGGCGCCGAGTGGATCACGTACGACGAGCACAATCCCGAGATCTGGCGGGTGCCGCTGTATGATCAGCTGGTGCCGCGCGCGCCGATCCGCGTGCCGCGCGCGGGCTACATCGTCGACGGCGGGTTTGCGGCGCAGGTGGCCGCGGTGCTCGACCGCCACGGGCTGCGCCATGTGCCGATCGCCGGGCAGCCGCGGGTCGACGTCGAGGCGTTCCGGGCGACGAAGGTGACGTACCAGCCGCCGTTCGAGGGCAAGACGCCGGTTGCGCTCGAGGGGGCGTGGACGTCCGAGGCGCGGACGCTCGAGCAAGGCGCGATGTTCGTGCCGGTCGATCAGCCCGGTGCGCGGCTGGTCATCCACCTGCTCGAGCCCGGGCTGCCCGACTCGGTCGTGCAGTGGGGAATGTTCAATGCGGTGTTCGAGCGCAAGGAGTACATGGAGGGCTACGTGCTCGAGCAGGCCGCGCGCGACATGCTCGCGGCCGATCCGTCGCTCAAGGCCAAGTTCGACGAGGCGCTGGCCGCCGATCCGGAGCTGGCGGGCTCGCCGCGCCGACGCCTCGAGTGGTTCTACCGCCGCCACCCGGCCTGGGACGAGCGCGTGAACCTGGTGCCGATCTATCGCGCGCAGGTCGCGCCGCCCACGGCAGCGCCCGCCCGCTAGACGCGCAGGACGATCTTGCCGAAGCCCACGTTGCTCGCCATGCGCTGATGCGCGGCCGCGGCGGCGTCGAGGTCCATCACGGTGTCGATCACCGGGGCGATCAGGCCGCGCTGGAGGAGCGGCACGACCTGGGTCTCGAACGCGCGCATCGCGGCGATCTTCTCCTCGAGCGGCCGCGCGCGCAGCACGGTGCCGAACAGCCGGATCCGCTTGCGCAGGAGGCCGGCGAGGTCGACCTCGCTGCGCGCGCCGGCGAGCAGGCCCACGAGCACGATGCGGCCCAGGACCTGGACCGCGCGGATGTCCTCGTCGACATACGAGCCGCCGATGAGCTCGAGCACCACACCCGGCTCACCGTGCTTGCGCACGGCATCGGCGAACTTGCCGCCCTCGACGAGCACGCCCGCGTTCATGCCCAGGGCCTTCGCGCGCTCGAGCTTGTCGGCGGTGCGCGCGGTGCCGATCACGTGCACACCGAGCGCGCGCCCGAGCTGGACGGCGGCGGTGCCCACGCCGCTGCCGACCGCGTGGACCAGCAGCGTCTCGCCGCCGCGCAGGCCCGCCTGGCCGACGACGGCATCGTGCGCCGTGATGAACGCCTCCGGCACCGCGGCCGCGTGCTCGAACGACAGCCCCTCGGGCATGCGCGCGACCGCGCGCTCGTGGGCGGTGACGGCCTCCGCGTAGGTGCCGCCGCCGGCGAGCCCGAACACGCGGTCACCGACCTTGAGCCGCTCGACCCCGGGCCCGATTGCGTCGACCTCACCCGCAAACTCGAGCCCCGGAATGTCCTGCGGTGCGTCGGCCGGTGCCGGATAGGCGCCCATGCGCTGCAGCAGGTCCGCGCGGTTGATCGCCGTGGCGCGGATCCGCACGCGGACCTCGCCGCGCGATGGCTCCGGCAGCGGCCGATCGACGAGCGCGAGGACGTCGGGTCCACCCGGCTTGGTGATCGCGATGGCTTTCATGCGGGAACCATCCCGCGGAGCCTCGCCGATCACCAGTGGCGGAGCAGCACAACCGGACTGCGGTTCTGGTTGAGCATCATGCCGAGCATGAGGACCTCGGTCATCGAGAAGCCGCCCTTGTTGGCCGCCTTACTGATGTCCTGGATCGTGCTCGACAGCGCGTTCAGCGTGCTGACCAGGTCGTTCCCGTTGTTCGTGATCGTGCTGGGGACCGACGCGGTCTTGGTGGACGTGGACGAGCCACCGGTGACGACGGCAAGGAGGTGGACGTCGATGGGCGTGAGGAGGTTCGACATGACTGAGGTCCTTCGTGGTGTGTCGACCGATAGAGCAGCCGGCGTGCCATCTGTAACCCTGCGGTGCCGCTCGGATCGGCGGCGGGGGTTTGCTTCGGTGCGGGTTACAGCTCGCCGACCGAAGGTGACGATCAGCGGTCGACCAGAAAGCGCTGGTCGATGGTGACCGTGATGGGCCGACCGGCCGCGTCGAGCGCAGGGCGGTAGCGGAACCGCCAGACGGCGCTGGCCGCGCGCTCGGCGCCGGGGGAGCCGCGGCCCTCGAGGAGGTGCGCTCCGACGACGAAGCCGTCGCCGTCGATCGTGAGCCGCGCCACGAACAGCCGCTCGTCCTCGATCTCGCGGGCGCGGCGCGGATAGATCAGCTTCGGGGGCCGCGCCTGCGAGGGCTGCGGCATGAGGTCCGGAGTGGGTACCGCGAGCGCCGCCACGGCCGCATCCGCATCGCCCCGGCCGGTGCCGAAGCCGATGCCGCGGCCCTGGCCGTCGCCGAGGCCGCCCTCACGCCCGCCCGCGGCCATGGCGGCCGTATCGCCCGCATCGCCCGGGGGCTCGATGCGCATCGTGACCTCGTCGTCCGACGACGAGCGGCGCGCTGCTCGCGGCGCGATCGCGCGGACCCGGCTGGCGACGCGCGG
>DATIPJ010000358.1:0-7008 GCA_035472155.1 Kofleriaceae bacterium | reverse complement strand
GGCCGGCATGCGCAGTCGTTGACGCTGGCGCCGGTGGTCTCCGGTGAGCTCACCGGACTGGTGGTGTCCGGACCGCTGCCGTGATCCGGTGAGCTACCAGAGCGGCGAGGGCAGGTCGGTGATCGACGGCTCGCGTGCCGGGGCCGCCTGCAGGCTCGTGCTGTCGCCGAGGGTCGGAATGAACTTGGGCGGGCGGCGCGCGTGGATCTCCTGCTCGATCGCGAAGGCGAGCGAGATCAGCTTGGGCTCGTCCCAGCGGCTCGCGAAGATCGACACGCCGACCGGGAGCTCGCCGACGAAGGCCATCGGGACCGAGATGTTGGGATAGCCGGCCACGGCGGCCGGGCCCGACGAGCCGAACACGAACGCGTCGCCCGCGCCGAGGGTTGTCACCCAGGCGGGGCTGTTGGTGGGGGCCGCGATCGCGTCGAGGTGCATGGTGGCGAGGGTCTCGTTGATGCTGCGCTGCGCGGCGTCGGTCGCGGCGAACCGCTGCGCCTTGTAGTCGGGATCGTCGAGCGAGCCGCTGAGGGTCTCGGCGAGGTCGAAGATCTCCTGGGCGAAGAACGGCATCTCGGTGGCGGCATGCGCCGTGTTGAAGGCGATCAGGCCCGCGAGGTCGGCGGGGTGGTCGCCGGGCGTCGCTGCGAGATAGGCATTGATGTCGTGCTTGAACTCGTTGAGCAGCGCCGGGAACTCGTTGTTGTTGGCGATGTCGAGGAACGGCAGGCTGACCTCGACCGGGGTGGCGCCCGCGCGGCGCAGGCTCTCGATGAACTGGTTGAAGGCGGCGTCGGTGTCGGGGTCGCCGCCGGTGACTTCCTTCCAGACGCCGATCCGCTTGCCGCGCAGGGCGTGCTTGTCGAGGAAGCGCGTGTAGTCGCGCGACGCGTGGCCGGCGCTGTCGGCGGTGGCCGCGTCGTCGGGGTCGACGCCGTTGATCACCGAGAGCATGACCGCGGCGTCGGTGACGTTGCGCGCCATCGGGCCGGCGGTGTCCTGCTGCGCCGAGATCGGCACCACGCCGCTGCGGCTGACCAGACCCAGCGTCGGCTTGATGCCGACCACGCTGTTGGCGCCCGACGGGCAGACGACCGAGCCGTCGGTCTCGGTGCCGATCGCGACCACGGCGAGGTTGGCGGCGATCGATGCGCCCGAGCCGCTGCTCGAGCCGCACGGGTTGCGGTCGAGGACGTAGGGGTTGGCGGTCTGCCCGCCGACGCCGCTCCACCCGCTCGACGACAGGAACGAGCGGAAGTTGGCCCACTCGGAGAGGTTGGTCTTGCCGAGGATGACGGCGCCGCCGGCGCGCAGCTTGCGGACCAGGAACGCATCGCGATCGTGGCGAGCGTTGGCCAGCGCCTCGGAGCCGGCGGTGGTGGGCATCACGCGGGTGTCGACGTTGTCCTTGAGCAGCACGGGGATGCCGTCCATCGGACCGCGGCGCTGGCGGAGCACGCGGCGCAGATCGCTGAGCAGCGCCTCGGCGAGCGCGGTCGGGCTCGTGGCGATCACCGCGTGCAGATCGGGATTGAGCTGCCGGATCCGCGCGAGATAGAACAGCGTCAGCTCGATCGAGCTGATCCGGTGGCGATCCATCGCGCTCTGGAGCTCGAGAATCGTCGAGCGCTCGAGATCGACGCCGTGCAAGGACACATTCCCGCTGGTCTCTACCGCGGGGCTGGCGGTCGTGGGTCCGGCGCCTGCGCCGAGCAAGAGAGCCGCTGCCAGCAAGGCAGCCGCGTGGCCTGGGATCCGCATGAGAAACCTCCGAAGGGTAATCTTCGTCGGCAACCTAGGCCGCCGCGCCCGACAGTTTCAAGATCTGCTTTCCACTCCCGACATATCGTGTTTGGCCGGTGTAGCAGCGTACAAAGAAACCTCGATATCCGTGGTATCCGTCCGGCCGGTAGCGGGCGTCCGCGCACACAGCATCTCTCCGAGATGAAGAATCGGTGAATGGAGATCTGGAGTCTCAGCGCGCCGCGCCAAGGAAGCCCTCGATCGCGCGGACAAACGCCTCGGGCTCCTCGAAGAACGGCAGGTGGCCGCTGCGCTCGAAAACCACGAACTTCGAGCCGGGGATCGCCTTGTGCATCTTGTACGCGACCGACGGTGCGACGTTGATGTCGTAGCGACCCGTGATCACGAGCGCCGGGAACTTGAACTTGCGGATCTCGGGGTTGAGGTCGAAGCGCTGGACGTCGCGTTCGACGGCCTCGTTCACCGCCTTGGTGAACACCTTGGGGTTGGCCTGGGCGATCCACGCGTCGCGCTTCTCGGGCGCGTAGAACAGCCAGGTGAAGTACTCGCGCAGCGAGGCCTCGCTCGCCGCCGCGTCGCCCAGCGCATCGCCGAACGCGAACCCATCGGCCTTGTCCTGGCCCTCGGGGAAGATGTCCTTGAACAGGTAGACGGTATCGGCCCACTTCGGGGCGCCCGAGTCGACCGTGACGAGGTGGCGGATGCGGTCCGGGTGGCGCGCGGAATAGGCCATCACGAGATAGCCGCCCCACGAGTGCCCGAGCAGGTCGATCTTGTCGGCCTTGAGGTGCGCGCGCACCGCCTCGAGGTCGTCGATCTGCTCGGCGAGCCCGCACGGCTGGCCCGGCTTGAGCGCGCCCGAGCGGCCGTTGCCGCGCTGGTCGTAGAACACCACGCGGCGATTCTTCGCCAGCGTCTCCCACGCCGAGGTCGTGCCCGGCATCGCGATGTGCTCGTAGGTGTGGTCGAAGCCCGGGCCGCCATTGACCACGACGAGCGGAACGCCCGAGGCGTTGCCGATCACCTCGACGTACAGCGTGACGCCGCCGGCCTGGAACGTCTCACCCTTCTCGGGCGGCGCGGCGGCTGCGAGCACGGAGACCAGGAGGACAGCGAGGCCGGGGATCCGTCGAAGCGTCGCGAGGGGCATGGGTTCCTATACCCGATTCCCCTCGCCGCCCCCAAGGGGGGACGGCCCCCGGCTCGCTACTGGACCTCGAGCTTGCCGATGCCGAAGTCGGTCTGGCTCACGAAGTCGTCGCCGTACTGGTCGCGCACGGAGGCGCGGAACATCGGCGAGGGCGTCGCGCCATCGAACACCGGGCCGGTCGTCGCGGTCGCCGACAGCTTCAGGCGCACCGAGTAGAACACCTGGCCGGCCTCGACCTGGGTCGACTGCGTGAACACCGCGCCCGCGATGCGCTTGCGCGACACCGCCGTGTACAGCACGCTGTCACTGCCGATCGCCGCGGCGGTGGCCGCCGTGCCCGGACCCGCCGGAAGCGCGGGGCCGCGCGTGATCAGCGCGGTGTCCGCGCCGACCCGCGTGGTGTCGAGCGGCAGGTTCATGCCGGTCGCGAACGAGCCCGGACCGCCGCCGAACAGCGACGAGATCTCGAGCCGCTCGTTGGCCACCATGTCGAGCTGCACCACCTGCGAGTTGGACTGCGCCGCATTGGCCACCAGCCGCACGCGCCCGGTCGTCGGTGCCGTGTAGACCAGACCGACCACGGCCGCCGCCGCGCTACCGGTCGCGACCGGCGAGCCCGCGTCCTGCGCGTTGAGCACCTGCGTGCCGCGGGTCAGGAACGTCACGCTGGTGGTCGCCTGGCCGCCCTCGCTGCCGGTGAAGGCGATCGGGGCCGGCGTCATGGCCGCGCCGTCGCTGCTGGTGAAGCTCACCGTGCCTGCGTAGTTGACGATCGCATTCTCGAACACGTCGCGCAGCTGGACCGTCACCGGGACCGGATAGCCGGCTTTGGCATTCGCCGGCGCACCCAAGACGATCCTGGGGATTCCGGGGGCGATCATGATTCCGGCTTCGCAGTGAATCGCCGAATTGGCGGTATCGGTCGCGGACAGCATCTGCGGACCGGCGGTGATCAGCAGGGCCGAGAACACGTGGCTGCCGTTGTCGGCCGCCGTGTACGTGACGTCGCCGGGCGCGGGCGCGCGAGCATCGCTCGTGGTGAGGCGGATCGTGCCGCCGTATCCGGTCGCGAGGTTGCCGAACCGATCGTGCAGCGCGATCGACAGGCCGAACGTCGAGCCGGCCATCGCCGCCGACGGCACCTGCGCGGTGTTGCAGACCGAGGCTGCCGCGGGCTTGACCAGCACGGCCGCGGCGCCGCGCAGTCCGGGACTGGTGATGTCGACCGCGCTCACCGCGGCCAGGCCGGCGGTGCGGAGCTCGAGCTTGGCCGACTTCACGCCGTTGTCGGCGGCGCCGAACGTGACCGCGTCGCCGATCACGGCGGCGGAGTCCGAGCTCGAGAGCTTCACCGTGCCGCGGTAGCTCGGCGTCGGCAGCCCGTTGAGCGCGATCGCGGTCAGCGTGACGCCGAGCGCCTCGCCGGCGACCGTCGTCTCGCTCACCGGCGTCACCAGCAGCGAGACCACGGGCTGCGGCGCCACCGTGACCGTGATCGAGGCCTCCGCGCGCGCGGTGCCCTTGATCGCGGTCAGGTGATACGTCGTGGTCAGCGTCGGGTGGACCGGCACCTGGGTCTGCGCGCCCATCTCACCGACCTCGGTGATCGTGATCTTTGCGTCGGCCGGCTCGACGGTGAACTTCAGCATCGCCGTCTGACCCGCCTCGATCGAATCGGGCGCGGCCTGGAACGCGGTGATCGCGACCTTGTCCTCGACCGGCGGGGGCTGGTCGGGTGGAGTGGCGTCGTCATCGGACGACGCGCAGGCGGTCGCCGCAGACACCAGTGCACAGAAACCAAAGATACGAAGCGCCCGGTTCATGGCGCACCTCCAATCTTGGAGAGCACCGCATTCAAGTCGCTGTCATCCAGCGTCGTGGCGGCCCCTGCCTCGGTGACGTTCATCTCCGAGTCGTAGAACGGGAACTCGACCGGCGCTGGCGTCGCCGTGAGTCGGTTGGTGAGGTTCGCGACATCGCGGAAATCGATCACGCCGTTCCGGTCGAAGTCGCCCTTGCCGGTGAAGCCGCCCGCGCCGTCGGACCGCGGGTAGATCTCCCAGACGCCGCGGCCGTACAGCGCCACGCGGATCAGCGAGCCATTGAGCGAGACCGTGAAGTCCTGCACGCGCACCATCGGCAGGTTGGCGCCGTAGCGCGTCCAGGTCTGGCCGGTATCGGTCGAGCGATAGAAGCCCAGGTCGGTGCCGGCGTAGATCGTGCGGTCCGTCGGGTCGCTCGGGTCGAACATGATCTTGTAGACGCGCACGTTCGGCAGGTCGAAGCCGGTGCCGTTGCCGTGCATCGGGCTCCATGTCGTGCCGCCGTCGGTGGTCACGAACACGCGGCCGGTCGTCGCCGAGATCGGCGTCGGCGGGTTGGTCAGCGGCAGGGTCAGGAAGTCGCCGACGCTGGTGACGACATACGTCTGCGTGATGTCGGTGCCGCCGAGGTGTGTCGGGTCGCGCGGGAAGGCGATCGAGCCGGTGTTCTGCACCTGCTCGGAGCCGATCTGCGGGATCGAGTTGGCGGTGAACACCTGGACGACACCGCTCGGGTTGCCCGGGTCGACGATGACCGCGAAGCAACCGCCGCTGAGCGGCAGGCCGTAGACCCGCGACGCGACGCCGTTGATCATGTACGTGAAGGGGGCGGCCGTGGGGCCGCCGGCGCGGATGCTGCGGGCGACGGCCGAGCCGCAGCCGAAGTACCCGCCCTGCGCGGGCGGTGGCGGCGAGGTGGTCAGCCGCGTGATCGTCGTCGTGTTGGCGGCGCCCGGGACGATCTTGAACAGGTTGAAGTTCGAGTTCGAGATCACGCTGCCCGCGTCGTCGTAGAGCGGCGCGTAGCGCACCGAGAAGCCACCGTTGGCATCCCCCGGCGGCAACGTCGGGTTGACGCGCACCCATGTCCGCATCTCGATGCCGTTGATCACGCGGGTCGCGCGCGAGCACTCGAGGCCGGCGCCCGCGCGGCACATCACGCGTCCGCCGTTGGCGACGCCCCACGCGGTGACGTTGGTGCCTTTGGAGTCGTTCGACACCGCGGCGCCGAAGCCGTCGCCGCCCTGGATCTGGTTCCATGCCTTGGGCAGGTCCGAGAGGTAGGCTTCGGTCTGGCTCACGCGGAACCGCGTGCCGTTGTCCTGCAGTCCGGTCAATACGAATTGCGCCGTGCCGAACACCGGATCTCCCGATCCGACGGAGTACGGCAGCACGGTATCGAGGCCGGTATTGCCGTCGAACCACTGCACATCGGCTCCGCGCGGCGCCGTGAACAGATCGAACGAGGAGAAGATGCCGCCGTCGCTGCCGGCCAGCGCGATCGGCTGACCATTGACCCGCGTGACCAGGGCGTTGTGCCAGTCGGCGTGCACGTACGGCAGCTTGCTCAGGGGGCCGTCGCCGCCGCCGAACGCCAGCCAGTCGGAGGCGATCTGCCAGGTGATGCCGCCGTCGATGCTGCGCGCGCCGCACAGGTTACCGCCGATGAACAGGTTATTCGCATTGCCCGGATCGACGGCGATCGCGAGGTCGTACTGGCTCTGGCCGTGGCCGATGTCGAGCGTCATGCAGTCCGCGCCGGTCGCGCCCGGCGTCGGGTTGGTCGGGATCGTGTTGCGGCCCTGCGCAACGACGCTCCACGATGCGCCGCCGTCGAAGCTCTTGAGCACGCCCACCGTCTGCGAGCCGGCCTGGTTGGCGGCCAGCGCGTAGACCACCGAGGTGTCCGCGGTCACGCCGGGGGCGACGGTCAGGTTCATGCGGCCGACGTCGCCGTTGAGCGGCACCGGCAGGATCCCGGACAGCCGCGCCGACGTCCAGGTCGCGCCGCCATCGGTGCTCTTCCAGATGTCACCGAGGTTGCCGCTGTTCGTCGGAAGGCCGGGGCAGGTCGCCTGGAACAGCGAGCCCGTCGGGTTGTTGAACGACGGTGGGTACGCGCCGGGGCAGGCGTAGTTGCCGCTCATCAGGAACGTCGACTTGCCGGCCGTCATGCCGGTGTAGACGATGCTGAATCCGCCCTCGAGATCGATCGTGCCGTAGATCGGCAGGTTCGGGAGAGCGATCGGGTTGTACGTCGCGCCGCCGTCG
>DATIPJ010000357.1:0-2769 GCA_035472155.1 Kofleriaceae bacterium | reverse complement strand
TGTCCTTGCCGATGAGGTGGATCGCGTGCGGCCAGTAGCGCTCGACGTTGGGGCCGCCGATCGTGCCCTCCGGCGGGCACAGGTCGGCGAGGTAGTTCGTGAGCGCGTCCATCCAGACGTAGATGACGTGCGACAGACCGTCCGGATCGGGCTCGGGGACCGGGATGCCCCACGCAAAGCTCGTGCGCGAGACCGACAGGTCCTTGAGCCCGCCCGAGAGGAACGCGACGATCTCGTTGCGATAGCCCTCGGGCCGGATGAAGTCGGGGTTGGCCTCGATGTGGCGGAGCAGGGGCTCGGCGTACCTCGACAGCCGGAAGAACCAGCTGCGCTCCTTGTCGAGCCACGCGACCGGCTTCTTGTGCACCGCGCACAGCCAGGTGTCGTTTCCACGGGGGAGGACCCCCGCCCCGCCGGCAGAGCCGTCGGGGTCCCCACCCCCCGCGACGTCGCTTCGCTTGTCGACGTCTCGGACCAGCTGGCTCTCGGTGTAGAACGCCTCGCAGCCGACGCAGTACCAGCCCTGATACGACGCCAGGTAGAGATCCTCGGGGTTGGCGCGCCGGATGTGCTTCCACAGGGCCTGGACCACGCGCTTGTGGCGATCCTCGGTGGTGCGGATGAAGTGGTAGCCCTCGATGCCGAGCGTCTTCCAGGTCTCGTCGAAGCGCGGCGCCACGTGGTCCACCAGCTCTTGCGGCGTCATCCCGCGGTCCTTGGCCGTCTGCTCGACCTTCTGGCCGTGCTCGTCGGTGCCGGTCAGAAAGCGCGTGTCGTCGCCGCGCATGCGGTGAAAGCGCGCCATCGTGTCGGCGACGAGCGTGGTGTACGCGTGGCCGAGGTGCGGGACGTCGTTGACGTAGTAGATCGGGGTCGTGATGTAGAAGGTCTGCGTCATGAGGCGGAGCTCGGATCGTCGTCGGCCGAGGCATCGGCCATAGCATCGAGCGACGAATCGGGCGACAGGTCGCGCAGCGAATCGGCGCTGATGTCATCCGGCGATCCGGAGTCCCCGCCCGCCTCGGCCATCGCATCGTCGCCGAGGTCGCCCGCGTCGGCCATCGACTCGTCGGCGTCCGCGGCCTCGTCGGCCTCGACCGTATCGTCGAGCTCGTCGAGGTCGCCGGCTCCCGGCGCTCCGTCCGGGGCGGGCTCGCGCATCACCGGCTGGTTGCCCGACGGGAACAGCGGGCGCACCGCGTTCGCCGGCACGACCTCGGTGTCGCCCGGACCGTACGACACGCGGATGCGCTGGCGCAGGACGTCGACCTCGACGACGCGGCCCTCTCCGCGCGCCGCGATCACGCGCTTGCCGAGCTTGGGCAGCCCCTTGCGCAGCTCGGCGTAGGCCGCCTGCTCGTAGACCAGGCAGCACTTGAGCCGTCCGCACTGGCCCGAGACCTTCGTCGGTGACAGCACCAACCCCTGGTCCTTGGCCATCTTGATCGATACCGGCACGAAGTCCGGCAACCACGTCGTGCAGCACAGCGTCAGCCCGCACGAGCCGATCCCGCCGACCGCCTTGGCCTCGTCGCGCACGCCGAGCTGGCGCAGCTCGACGCGCCCGCCGCCGATCGCCGCCGACACTTCGCGCAAGAAGTCGCGCAGGTCGAGCCGCTCGTCGGTCGTGTAGTACACGTTGAGCCGCGCGCCACGCCCGAGCGGGCCGAACAGCTCGACGCGGAACACCTTCAGCGGCATGCGCAGCGCGGCGGCCTTGTCCTTGGCGATCCGCAGCGCCTGCGCGCGATCGGTATCGCCGTCGCGCTCGCCGCGCAGGTCCTGCTCGCCGGCGCGCCGGATCACGCGGCGCAGCCCGCGGTCGCGCACCGCCCGCCGCGATGGCGGCACGGCGATCCACGCCAGCCGCGTGCCGCGCTCGGCCTCGACCATCACCCGCTCGCCGGCGGCGTAGTCGGCCTCGCCGGTATCGCACCACTGCACCCGCCCGCCGGGCACGAATCGCACGCCGGCGACGCTCGCGATGTCGTCGCCCAGCACCGCGCTCGGCAGATCGCCCAGCGGGTGGGTCAGCGGCTCGACGTCATCGTCGGGCGGCTCGTCGGGCAGGTCGGCCGCCAGCGCCACGTCGGCGGGCGGCTGGTCGTCGTCCTGACCCCACGGGATCGCCGGCGAGGTCTGGCTCTCGAGATCGAGGTCATCCGGCGGTGGCGCCGGCCGGCGCGCCTCGAGCCGTGCCGTCGGCCCCTCGAAGCTCGCGCTCGCCTGGCTGCTGCGTTCGCGCTGCGGATCGCCATCGCCGCCGGCGCCGCGCGGCCGGATCTCGGTCGTCCGCTCGGAGCTCGCGCCGCGCAGGTCGAGCCCGCGCTCTCCTCCGCGGCTGTCGCGTGGGTCGCGGCTCTCGCGAGTGCGCCCGCGGTCCTCCCGCCGGCTGTCCCGTTCGCGTCCACGCTCGCCCGCGCGACTATCGCGCGCGCCAGTGCGAGCTTCTTGCTCGCGTCCACGCTCGCCGCCGCGGCTATCGCGGCCGCGGTCGTCGCGAGCTCGCGCAGCTGGATCGCCGGCGCGATCGTTGCGATCGCGGGCTGATCGTTCGCTTCCCCGGTCGACGGCGGTTGCGCGCGGGGATGGCTCCGCCGGGCGTGCATCGTGGCGTGCGGCCTCGGGGCCGCGTGCGTGGCGGACATCGCGCGACTCGCGCGCACTGACCGTTGCGTCTCGATCGCTGGGAGGCCCTGCGCTGGGCGGCCCTGCGCTGGGCGCATCGGCGCCACTCCGTCGACGGCGGCGTCGCCTGCGGCGGCGGGT
>DATIPJ010000356.1:0-7182 GCA_035472155.1 Kofleriaceae bacterium | reverse complement strand
CGACCGAGCAGCGGCGCGCGGCGATCGCGTCGTACGATCGATCGATCCAGATCAACGAGCGTCTGCAGAAGAAGCTCGTGGAGGAGCGATGAAGGGCGCGACGAAGGCGATCGCGAGTCTGGTCGCGGGCATCCTCGCGGCGTCGTGTGCGCGCACGAGCGAGCCGCCCGAGTGGCAGCGGCGCCAGCAGAAGATGACCGAGATCACGACGCTGTGGGCGCAGATCCGCGACTGGCGGCGCGCGGCGCACATGGACCTCGATCCGACGCCGGCCGACATGTTCCAGTGGCGCAGCCGGCCGGTCAGCGAGGCCGCGCGGGTCTGCCCCGACGGGCACACCGTGCCGGTCGCGTGCGGCGACGTCTGCAACCTCGCGGATGCGATCTGCGACAACGCCGAGGCGATCTGCGGGATCGCGGACGAGCTCGGCAAGAACGACCACGACGCCCAGGAGAAGTGCACGAGCGCCAAGGCGTCGTGCCGCGAGGCCAAGCAGCGGTGCTGTAACTGCTCGGGGGATGCACCGTGAAGCGCACGCCGGCGGCGAGCGCGCTGGTCGCGCTGGCCGCCGCCGGCTGCGTCGCGCTGCTCGCCGTCGCGCTGCTCGCCGTTGCGCTGGCCTGCGGCGGCTCGCGGCCCAAGGCTGCCGCGTCGGCGCCAGCGCCCGCGGCGGCCGAGACGCGCGAGGAGCCGCGCGCGCAGATCGAGGCGCTCGAGCGTGAGATCGCCGGCGACATGGCCCGGGCGAACGTCGCACAGCCGGCGATCGCGCCCTGCACGGGCCCGGCATGCGCCGCCGCGATGAGCACACCGTTCGCCACCCCGACGACGATCGACGCGGTGTGCCACCCCGCGCAGAGCCAGCGCTGCAAGGACGTGTGCACGCTGTCGACGTCGATCTGCAACAACCAGCAGAAGATCTGCGACCTGGCGAGGCAGCTGGTGGGCGACGACTGGGCGGCGAACAAGTGCGAGAGCGCCCGCGGGAGCTGCAAGGCAGCCAACGAGAGCTGCTGCACCTGCACGGTCTGACCCGGCTCTCAGCCGTGGCCGAGCCCGGCGGCGGTGACGCCGGCGATGCAGATCGCCTCGTCCTCGTCGCCGGTGCCGCCGCTCGCGCCGACCGCGCCGATCATCTTGCCCGACGCATCCTTGATCACCACCGCGCCGGTCTGGGGCAGGAACTTGCCGTCGGCGGTCGACGCCAGCGCGACGAAGAAGTTCGGGTTGACCTTGGCGCGCTCGGCGAGCGCACGGCTCGAGATGCCCATGCCCACCGCGCCCCACGCCTTGCCGCGGGCGACCTCGAACCGGAACATGCTCGCGCCGTCCTCGCGCGCGAACGCCTTGAGCGCGCCGCCCTCGTCGAGAACGGCGATGCCCATCGGCTTGTAACCGGCCTCGTGCGACTTCGCGAGCGCGGCGGTGATGATCTTGTTGGCTTGCTCGAGGGTCAGCGACATGCGGGCTCCTGGTGAGTGCAGCCCGATCAAGATCGAGGACGGCGCCGGGGTCAAGCCGCGCTGCCTGAAGATCGCGGGGCGGCTCGTCGGCGCACGCCGGTGCTGCCATTCGCGCCACGGCGCGGCAGTTGTGGATAGAGTGTCGGGGTGCGTCGCGTGCTCACATCGGTCGCGATCGCGGTGGCGACTGGTGCCCTCGCGGCCTGTGGCGGCGTGCAGCAGCGCTTCCCCGACGACGTGCAGGCCGCGTTCGCCCGCGACCCGATGCGGCGCCTCGAGACCGCCCACTTCATCGTCTACTACCCGGCGCATCGCCGGGCCGAGATCGACCGCTTCCTGGCGCGCGCCGAGGGCTGCGCCGATGTGCTGCGTGCCTCCGCGATGGTTCGCGAAGGGCGGTGGAACGAGAAGATGGTCATCGCGATGCCCGAGGCGCCGTTCAACAACGCGTTCGTGCTCGGCGAGTTTGGCGGCTACGAGCACGGGTCGGTGATCCCGACGCTCAACACGGTCGATCTCACGACGGAGTACGGTCTCTTGCCGGACCCGGGTTACATCGCGTGCCACGAGCTCACGCACTACGTGCACCTCGAGCAGATCGCCGGGTTCTGGAAGGTGCTCGACGATCTGTTCGGCTATCTCTACACGCCGCAGATCGGGTTCGAGCCGTGGTTCGACGAGGGGCTCGCGACGCACTACGAGGCGAGGCTGTCGCCGGGCGTCGGTCGCCCGACGTGGCCGCTGTTCACCGGCATGTTCGCCGCGGCCTACGCCGGGCACCACATCAATGGCGGCGATCTGTCGGCGCTCGGCCGGCTTGCCCCGGTCGGCCACCACTACCTCGTCGGCACGATGTTCGTGCGCTTCCTCGCCGAGCGCTACGGCGAGGAGCCGCTGTGGGGAGCGATCCGCCGCCAGGCGCACGCGCTGACCGGCCTCTTGTTCACCGGCTCGCTGCGCGGCGCCTTCCGGGCCTCGTTCGGTGAGCTGCTCGATCAGTTCAACGCGTGGTGCGCGCAGACCTTCCCGGTGCGCCAGCGACCGGTCGGTCAGCGCACCGTGGCCGCGCTCGGCAACGATGCGCGCTATGCGCGCGGGCGCGATGGCACCGAGGCGTGGGTGGCCAACGACGTCGATGTCCCGCCGCGCCTCGTGGTGCGTGACGCGAGCGGCACCGTGCTCGCCGAGCTCGGCCTCGTCGAGATCGTGCCGCCGCGCACGCTCGTCCAGGCCGATCCGCTCCTGGTCTCGGGGCTCTCGATCACCGCCGACGGCCGCGAGGTCTGGCTGACCATGCTCGACGCCGCCGCGATCGAGCAGGTGCCGCGCCTCGTGCGCTGGCGCCGGGGCGACTCGACGCTGACCGAGGTGAGCCACGCGCTCGGTCCGGGCGCGACGATCGATCCGGCGGGCGAGACCTACTACTTCTGCGACGTCGACGGCGACCGCTGGAGCCTCGCGGCCTGGGACGTCCGCCGCGGTGTGCGCCGCACGGTCGTCGACATGGCCCCGGGGACCTACGTCCTCGGTGCGCAGCCATCCCCCGATGGCAAGCGCCTCATCGCCAGCGTGTGGGACGGCAGCGCGTTCGTCGCGTGGGTGCTCGATGCGGCGACCGGCGCGCGGCTCTCGGAGGTGCGCGGCAACGGCACGCCGGTCTACGACCCGAGCTTCACCGACGACGGCCGCGCGATGGTCCTGGGCGTCGTCGACGCGCGCTTCCAGATCATGATCGAGGGCCGCGCGATCAGCGACGCGCCGTATGCGGTGCTCGGTGCGCGCACCGCCCGCGGGTCGATTCGGTTCCTCAACCGCGAGGGATGGGACTGGACGCTCGACGAGATTGCCGTGCCCTCGGCAGCGCCGCCGCCGCCGGCGGAAATCACGGCGTCGGCGACGAGCGCGGTTTCGGCGACGAGCGCAGTCTCGCCGACGAGCGCGGTTCCGCTGGGCGCTGCGCCATCCGGGGTTTCGGACGTGCTGTCGGATCGGCCGTACAGCGCGTGGGAGCACCTGTTCTTCCCGCAGCTGCGCGCGCCGGTGATCGTGTCTGCGTCGACGGCGCTGCCGCACTTCGGCGTCATCCTCGGCGGTGGCGACCGGCTCGGCCTGCAGCGCTGGAGCATCGCAGGCTACGTGCAGCCGCGCGACAAGACCACGGATCACGTGCACTGGGGCGCGGATGCCCAGTACCTCAACATGATGCTGGCGCCGTGGCAGATCGTCGCGACCGCCGGCTTCATCGACTGGGTCGATCCGGTCGCGACCGACGATCCCGAGGTCACGCTCGGCGAGGAGCGAAGAACGCGCGATGCGTCGCTGTCGCTCGTGCGGACCTGGCGCGGCACGCTGACCACGGCGCTGTCCGGGGTGTACAGCGACGACGTCGATGAGCTGCCGGGCGAGGCCGCGCTCCGGCGTCATCTCGGCGGGCCGCAGCTAGCGCTGTCGTGGCGCTCGAGCGAGTCCACCGCGTACACCGGGCCGCGCCGCGGCCTCGTCGCCGGGGCGTCGGGCGCGTACTACCCCGCGTCGCTGTCGACGTTCGCGGGCGACATCTTCGATACCGGGGGCACGCTGGGGGCGATCGCGCCGCTGCCCGTCGGGCGTCGCCACGTCGTGAGCGTCCAGCTGCGCGGCCGGGCGCTGCTCGCGCGCGACGATACGCGCCTGTTGCAGCTCGGCGGCGACTCGGGGCTGGGCGAGCTGTGGAGCGGCCGCTCGGTCGCCGCGGAGCCGCCCGGGTTCGATGCGCGGCGGTTCCCGCCCAACCTGCGCTTCATCGAGCCGCTGCGGGGCTACGAGGACTACGCGATCGCGACCGACCGCGCGGTCGTGGCCGACGTGGCGTGGCGCTATCCGCTGATCATCGACCGCGGCGTTGCGGCGACCCTGGGCTTCTTGCCGGCGTCGTTTCTGCGGGAGATCGACCTCGAGCTGTTCGCGACCGGTGCGCTCGACGCCCTGCGCCACCAGCATGCCGCAGGTGGTGCGGTGGTCAGCCTGCGCTTCACACTATTTCGCGTTCCGCTGCTGGTCGCCTATCAGATCGCGCGCCGCGTGCGTGACGACCGCGCCCTGACGCAGCTGGTCGGCCTCGCGGCCGATCTGTGACGATGTGATGCGAACCGGTGACGAACTGTGTAGTAGGGCGACTGCCAATCTCTGCCATTAGACAATCGTGCTCGCGCGGCGTCACAAACAAGCATGTTCCAGCTTCGCGTGTTGTGGCTCGTCGTGCTCGTCGCGTGCGGTCCATCATTCCATCTGCCGATGTCGGCCGCCGAGCTCGCGGCGGCGCACGATGGCCATGCGCTGATACTGTATCTGAGCCAGCCGTCGGCGGATCCGGTGGTGTGCGATGCGAGCGCGGCGGGGCCGCACATCGCCGTCGATGATGCGGTCGAGCGCGCGCTGGTCGACGGCCTGCGCGATGGCGCGATCGAGCCGAGGATCTGGCGCGCTTGCACCGAGCCGATGCTGGCGAGCGCCGACCGCGCGGGGCGCACCGCGCTGCTCGACCGCATCGTCGACGCCTACACCGAGGTGATCACAGCGCCGCAGATCGAGCGCGATCCGCGGGCGCAAGCGCGGCTCGCGGCGCTCGACGCGGTGTACCGGAGCCGCGCGCCCGAGAGCCGCACGCGCCCCGAGACCGCGCATGCGCTCGAGGTCAAGCTGCGACTGGCGCTCGCGAAGCGCACGACCGGGCCGTACGCGCGGAGCCGCGCGACCGAGATGCTCGCGACGCTGGAGCTCGAGCGCGGGCTGTGGGGCCGGCGGATCATCGACGTCGCGTTGCTCGACCAGCTGGTCGTGAGCAAGTCCGAGGCCGTGCTCGCGTGGTTTGCGGCGCGGCTCCCCGATCCGGCGCTGCGGGCGGAGGCGCGGCGCCGCGTGATCCGGCTGCGGATCGCCGGCTCGCCGTTCGGCGAGCTTCGCGACGACGCTGCGCATGTCGAGGCGATGATGATGGAGCTCGGCAGGAACCCGGTGTCACCGCGCCTGCAGCCGCCGAGCCGCGCCGAGGTCGATCCCGCCCGGCTCGCGATCCGCGGCGTCGTGGTGAGCCAGGACGTCGGCCGCCAGACCGCGACGCTCGCCGATGCGGCGGCCGCGGCCGGCGCTCGTCGGAGTAACCCGCTCACCCTGCGCGGCGCGCTGTCGGTCGAGCTCGCCGGTCTGTCGCGGCCGATCACGCTGTGCGGCGCGGCGCGCGACCTCGACCCGAGCCCGTGCCTGCTCGCCGGCGACATCACGGTGGCCAGCCCCCTCATGTGGGCCGATCGCGACGGCGGACTGCACCTCGTCGAGCAGATGACCGCGCGGCAGGCGGTCGAGCTCGCCCGCGGTGGCGCCGCGATGTCGCTGCCGATCGCCGTCGGCGGCCAGCCGGTGACCGCGCTCGAATGGCCGATCTCGTTCGCGCGCCCGCGCAGCATGGTCCTCGCGGCGGGCGCGGGCGATCGCGGCCCGTCGCTCACGGTCACCGTCGAGGAGCACCTCGACCGGCTGATCTACACCGTCGACGATGGCCATTCCGTGCGGCTCGCGGTCGCGGCGCGCGCCGATGCGAGCAAGTTCCGGATCGTCAGCGCCGGGGGCGACGGCGCGGTGGGCAGCGATGGCTCGTCGGGCTCGGCCGGCAGCGATGGCATCGACGGCTCGAGCGCATCGTGCCCCTCGGGCTCGGCGAGCGACGGCACGAGCGGCGGCAACGGCGGCCCAGGCGGCGACGGCGGCAACGGGGGCGATGGCGGCGACGGCGGCGACATTCGCGTCGTGGTGATCTGCCCCGACGGCGCGTGCCGCGAGACCCTGGCCGCGCTGCGTACGGCGTTCGAAAGCAGAGGTGGCCACGGTGGGCCGGGCGGCAGCGGTGGTCAGGGCGGGCGCGGCGGGCGCGGCGGTGCCGGCGGCTCGGGGGCGAGCTGCACCGACGACAAGGGCAACGTGACCTCGGTGTCGGGCGGCAGCGCCGGCAGCAGTGGCTCCGACGGCTCGAGCGGCATGTCGGGCTCGTCGGGCAGCGACGGCCACCCCGGCAGCGTGCAGCTCAGCGCGCGGCGGCCGGCAGGGCCGTAGGCGCCGTGGCGGACACCGCAGGAATCGTCACCCGCAGCGTCGTGCCCACGTTGACCGCGCTGGTCGCCTCGATCGTGCCGCCATGCGCCTCGATGATGCGGCGCGCGAGCGTGAGCCCGAGCCCGACGCCGCCGGTCTCGCGCGACCGGCTGCGCTCGCTGCGGAAGAACGCGGTGAAGATCCGCGGCAGGTCCTCGGGCGAGATGCCGATGCCGCGATCGCGGACCTCGAACACGACGTCGTCGCCCTGGTGCGACGCGACGAGCTCGATCGGCGCGTCGAGGTCGGGCGAGTACTTGTGCGCGTTCTCGAGCAGGTTGTCGATCACGCGGCGGAACAGCACCGGGTCGACGTGGATCGCCGGCAGATCGTCGTCGGTGGTGACCTCGAGCAGCCGCCCCGGCCGGCGCGCGTGCAGGCGGTCGGCCGCGGCCACCACGATCTCGCTCGCCGGGATGACCGCGCGGCGCAGCGGCAGCTGCGCGGGGCCCTTGCCGGGTGCGATCTCGAACCGCATCGCGGTCAGGATGTCGTCGACGATGGTCTCGAGCTCCGAGACGTCGACGGCGATCTCGGTGAGCGACGCGCGCGCGGCCTCGGCATCGCCCTCGTTCGCCAGGTCGAGCGCGACGCC
>DATIPJ010000355.1:0-9684 GCA_035472155.1 Kofleriaceae bacterium | reverse complement strand
TGGTTGTTCGACCACGAGCGCGCGGCCTTCGCCATCGAGTTCGCCGCCGAGCTCGCGGCGGGAACGATCGAGCTCGTCGGTTTCGTCGATGGCGCCGCGAAGGCGGGCTTGTTTGCGAGCTCGCACTTCTTCGTGCTGCCGATCCCCGGCGACGTCGAGGGGCAGCCGCTCGCGCTGCTCGAGGCCATGGCCCACGGCGTCGTCCCGGTCACGACCACCGCCGGAGGCATGATCGACATCGTCCCGGAGGGCGGCGCTGGGCTGGCATCCTCCGAGCATGTCGATCCCGAGCGCGTCGCGCACCGGATCGCGGTCCTGAGTCGTGATCGTGAAGCCTATGCACGCGCCGCACGCGGGGTGCTTGCCTATCAACGGACAGCGCTGACCATGACGAGGTGTACCGACGAGGTCGTCCGGACGTTGCTGACGTGACTGGAACGGAGCTCGGCATCGCGATCGTCGCGCTGTCGGCCGTTCTCGGACATGACGCGGAGGGCGCGCCGATCGTGCCGCTCGACGATCCGGTGAACCGCGAGGGCGAGCGTCAGGCGCCGGCTGCCTGGTGGGTCAGCCCGATCTCGCGTGCGCTCGTTGCCATCTCGGCGAGCAGCGGCGAGCCGCGGCCGTACTCGACCCCCGCACGGCCGCGCGATGTCGCCGGATCGATCGCGCTCGCGTGCGAACGCGCCTACGACGCGTCCTGCGATCGCGGCGTCGCGCTCGCCGCGGAGCTCGACGCAGCCGCCGGCTACGGTCCATGGCTGTCCGCCGCCCTGCGCGGCCGCGCCACGACGAGCGCGCTGGCTCTCGATCGCGCCGTGATCGATGCCGAGCTGTCGATCCTCCGGATCGTCATCGGCCGCGACGCATTTGTCCTGGGCCCGGGAGCGCGAACGCAGCTGATGTGGAGCAGTCACGCCCCCCCGGTGGATGGCGTCCGCATCCAGACCAACCGGCCGCTCGCCCTCGCCGGCGATCGGCTGCGTGGGAGCGCACTGTTCGCCGTCATCAAACCTCGCGCTCCACAGACGCTGGACAACCTGGTGAGCGTGGCGCGGCTCCAGCTCGATGTCGCCGGCGCCGTGACGCTCGGGGCCTCCCAGATCCTGCAGCAAGGCATCCCGCGCACCGCCCGCGACCTGGGGAACTTCGTCCTCGAGCACCTTCACCGCCGCGACGCGTCGGCGAGCCCCAGCGACAGCTCGAACCGGCGGTTCTCGCTCGACGTCGCGGCACCGATCCGCGGTGCCCGCATCTACTACGAGCTCGCATTCGAGGACATTCGACAGCAGCTGTGGAGCGCGATCCGGTTCGACGCGGATCACCTGCTCGGCATCGAGCACGCGGCGCTCGGCCCCGACGGTCGCTTTGGCGTGGTCATCGAGCTCGAGCACACCGGCGTGCGCTCGCAGGAACACGCGATCCGCACAACCGGAATGACCAGCGAAGGCCGCGTGTTCGGTAGTCCGCTCGGTCCGGCGGCGAGCTCGGTGTTCGTGGGCGGGTGGGAGCGCTGCGGCTCCCTGCGAATCCAGCCGTGGTTGGAGCTCGCACAGCTCCGCTCCGACACGTACCAGTTTCCGGACGACGCGGGCGTCTCACTCTCGCAGCGCGGATCCTCGGAGCGCCGCGCACGGGTCGGTCTCACGCTCGCCCTCCAGCTGCGGCCGGATCTTCGCGCCGAGATCGACATCAGCGGCGAATGGATCACCGGGCGCGCCTTCGAGCCCGGCGCTCGTGAGACGTCGACGGCGTTCGTGAGCCGCCTCGTCTACTACCCCACGTCGAACTAGCGTCGCAGTAGCGGCCGAGTAACGGCCGGGTAAGGCGACGTTCGCCCGGGCGCCCGCTGGCCGAAACAGGAAGCGATGCGCGCTTTCATTGCGGCCTTCACGTGTGTGGCATGTACCGGCGGCGGGACAGCTCCCAGCTCGCTTGAATCCACGCCAGGTGTGTCCACCGTCGGCCAGGCGGTCTCCGCCGACGGTCCAGCCCCTGGGCCGGCGCCGGCGCCCGCGCCCGAGATGGTCTCGAATGTCGTCTACGGCGATAATCCGGCGGATCTGATCGTCAACGGGGACTTCGAGGACTACACCGATCCAAACGTTCCCGCGGGCTGGTCGGTCGACGAGATCTACGGCTGGCGCGGGATGTACGCGCCGACGGTGGGCTGGCGCGGCACCGCAGTCCGGTTCGTCCGCAACGCGCAGGGCCAGCACTTCCTCGCGCAGGAAGTAGAGGTCCAACCGAACCACCGCTACACGGTGCAGATGGTGTTCCAGGTGATCGCGACCGACTCGACGCAAGGCGGTCTCTACGTCTTCGATTCGACGAATGGGCAGCTGGTCGCCGTGGACGGCATCAACCGGCCGACCAATGGCTGGCGCATCGCATCGTTGACGTTCGATAGCGGACCGCTCACGCGCGTCACCGTGAAGATCGGCTACGCAGCTGGCATGAACGGGACGGCGATCTACGACGGCGTCCGCATGTTCGAGGACCGTCCGGGCCTGCAGTACCGCTACCAGACGACCTATCGCGACGTGATCGGCATCGCGGCGCAGCCCGCCGATGATCTCGTGCCGCAGCTCGCCGACTACGTGACGATGTTGCTCGCTGCGCCCCGCGCCGAGCGGATCGCACACCACAATGCGTATGCCGCCTACCTGCCGTACTACCTCGACCAGTTCCTGTTCGCTCCCGACGGCTCGGGCTCGCGGTCGGCGTGGTGTCAGCGCACGTCCCTCGCGCTCGCCGAGCTGCTCGCGATGTACGGCGTGCCGACGCGGCAGATCCACGTGGCATACCCGCAGCACGAGTTCCTCGAGTACTTCGACGGCAAGAAGTGGGTCGTGTTCGATTCGTATTACGGAGTCCGCTACATGTTCAATGGCGAGCGACTCGGCGTCGACCAGGTCTCAGCCACCGGGATGCGCCAGGTGTCGATCGAGGTGCCGACTCACGAGCACGTGTTCATGCTCGAGCTCGGATACCTGCTGCCGATCTGGGACGCGGGCGCGTTCACCATCGGCATCTCGATGCCCTGATGCGTCAGCTCGGCGACGCGATCGCGGTGGCGACCAGCCCCTCGCCGAGCCACGGACTGAGCAGCTTCGTCGCGTACAGCACGTGGTCGTAGGCGGCGTACAGCGTCGGCGAGCGCCGCGGCTTGGCCCAGTACGGCCGCAGATCGACGACGGCGAGCCCGCTCGATGCGAGCAGCTCGGTGAGGGTGTGCGGCGAGAAATACGCCTTGTGATCGGGATGGACCACCTCGACCCGGCGCAGCGCGTTGGCGACCAGGCGAATGCTCTGCGCGCTCGGTACCGTCACCAGGAGCCGGCCACCCGGCGCCAGGAGTCGTGGCACCTGGCGCAGGAACGCGCCCGGGCTCGTGAGGTGCTCGACGATCTCGCCGGCCACGATGACATCGAATCGCCCGGGGAGGGCGATGGCCTCGAGCCGCTCGATGTCGGCCTCGTAGAGGTTCGTGAAGCCGGCGGCCCGCAGCGTCTCGAGGCCCACGCGATCGAGATCGATGCCCCAGAGCTCGGCCGCGACCGCGTCGATCGCGGCGTGTAAAAGATCTCCCGAGGCGAGCCGTTCGTGCAGGAACGGGTGGTCGACACAGCCCAGGTGCAGGACGCGCCGGTCGCGGCAAGCCTCCAGGATGTAGGTGCGGCGGTCGACCGCCGGGGTGCGCGCGAGGGGTAGTCTCTTCATCGCCACGACCGCAGAATCGTCCCCTCTCGATCGCGCATGTAGGGCCCCTTGAAATTCGCAGCGACTGGCCGACCCGCACGATCGGCGCATGCTGCTACTCGCGTTGGCCTATGGCGGGAGCGCTGCGGCCAACCTGCTGCTGTCCGTGGTGGTCGGCCGGCAGCTCGGCGCGGCGGCGCTCGGTCACTTCGCGCTCGCCGTCGCGGTCGCACGCGTGTCGTACGCGGCGAGCGACTTCGGTATCGCCACGCATCTCACCCGCCTCGTCGCGCGCGATCGCACGCGAGCCGGCGCGGAGACCTTGCGGTTCCTCGCGGTCCGCACCGCGGTCGTGCCTCTGGCGATGCTGGTCGCGGTCGCGGTCGGGCTCGACGCCGGACCGAGCATGGCCGTCGTGTTCGCGCTGGTCGCGCTCGCGCTCGGGCTGGTGACGATCCAGGGCATCTATGAAGCGACCCTGCTCGCGCTGGCGCAGCGCCGGCTCGTCGCCTGCCTGAACGCGGCGGCGGCAGTCGCGGTCATGGCCGCGTGCGCCGCGTGGTGGATCTGCGGCGAGCACCTGGTCGGGTTCGCCGGGGGCTATGCAGCGGCGGCGCTGCTCGGCGCCGTGATGTGGGCGCACCACAGCCGCGCTCATGTCCCGCTCGCGCTTCCCCGCAGGAGCGATCTGGCGTCGACCGCGCGCGAGCTCCGGACGTGCTGGCCGATCGGCGCGAGCACCGTGCTCGCGATCGCCGCGCTGCGCGCTCCGGTCCTCGTGCTCGGCGTGTTCGCACAGCCGCGCGACGTCGGCACGTTCGTCGCGATCGACACGTTCGTGACCGCGGCGGGCATCCTCCAGGTCGCGGTCAGCAACGCATCATTCGCGCGCCTGGCGGCCAGCTTCCGTACCGACCGCGCGGCATTCCGCTCGATCCTGTGGCGCAGCAATGCCGTCCTCGCGGCGATCGGGATCGCGACGGCGCTCGTGATCACGCTGTGGGGCAGCCGGCTCTCCTCGACGCTGTTCTCCGGCCGCGACTTCGAGCGCGTCCGTGACATCGCGCCGATCATCGGCTGGTCGGCGCCGGCGCTGTTGCTCGTGCACCACAACATCTACGTGTTCGCCGCCGCCGATTCGGAGCGCCGGAACCTTCAGATCATGCTGGTGTGGTTCGTCGCGCTGACCGGTGCACAGCTGCTGCTCGTGCCGGGATACGGGATCGCGGGCGCCGCCTGGGGCCTGCTGATCGGCCGCGCGCTGGGGCTGGCGGCGCTCGTCGCGATGCTCGTTCGATCCGCGCGCCGCGCCCGGGTCGTCCCCGTCAGGGCGTGACGCCGTGTGCGACCTCGACGGACCAGCCGCGCGCAGTGACGCGCTCGACGCGGTTGTCCGTCGGCGCCGCCCCGGTCACGCATGTCGCGACCGCGCAAGGACCGGCATAGACGATGTAGTTCGGGATGCGACGCGTGTCGGCCTGCACGAGCTCGCCGATGCGATTTCCCGACGAGTCGTTCCCGAAGTAGACCAGTCCCTTGAACCCCTGGGCGTCGCTCCCCGACGAGTCGCTATCGGCGATCGTCGCCTGGCGGATCGCATTGTCGTCACCGCGCTCGAAGCGGATCGCGTTGTAGCGCGCGCCCGAGACGTAGGCCGAACCGATGCGGTTGGCGTTGCTCGGCGCGTCGGTCGCGAGATCGTTCTCGCCGATCCGGATCCCGATGGTGTGACCGAGGACGCGGACCGAATCGATGCGGTTGCGATCCGAGCCGCCGGCGATCAACAGGCCCGGATCGCCGTCCCACGCGCCGCGCGCGTCGAGCTCCACGCGCCCGAATCGGTTGTCGTCCGAATCGCCGGCGATCGCCAGGCCGTACCCCGCCGCGCCGGTGACCACGACCTCGTCGAACACGTTGCGGCGGTTCTGCGCGAACAGCTCGACGCCAGTCCCCGAGCGATTCCGCGCCGACCGACCCGTCGCCTCGACGCGCACAGCCCCGACCTGCCAGCCCGATGCGCCGTGATCGAGCAGCAAGCCGAACCGATCATCGTCGTGCGAGTGCAGCCGCGCGACGCGCCCGCCGCGCTGGCCCTCGATCACGACCCCGGCGCCGTTGCGCCTGGTCCAGCCGTCGATGACGGTCGCGCTCGACGCCGTTTGCGACACGAAGAACCCGGCGTACGAGCTCGTCTCCGCGCCGCAGTCCTCGGCCACGAGCGCGCCCGCGCCGACGCGAAATCCGATCCCCAGGGCACCGCCGAATCCGCGTGCGACGACCCGGCGCGCGACGACACGCGCGTCGGCCGCGGTCACCGACAACCCGATCGAGTCGCCGTTCTGCAGCGTCACCGTGTCGAGCGAGCCGTCCCCGCCGTGCCAGTCGACGAGCCAGCCGGTCGCTCCGCGCTCGCGAGCCCCGTCGATCGTGCCATCGCGGATCGCCACGTGGTCGGCGAGGATCCGGACGAACGGGCCCGGCGGGGCACCATCGCTGAGCGTCAGCGTCGCGCCCGCGAGGTCGAGCGCGACCGGCACCGAGATCGTCAGGCTCGAGAACCGGCATACCCTCGACGCCGGCAACGCGACGCGCCCGCCGCGATCCAGCGCGCGCTGCAGCGCCCGCGTATCGTCGGCGCGGCCATCGCAGATCAGGCCCGGCGGCTCGGCGCTCGATCCCGCCGGGAGGCGCGGCTGGCAAGCGACGCCGATCAGCGCAACCACCAGGCGCGCCCGGTCCCACATCACGCCGCCTGAGCGCGCATCCAGTGCTCCACCGCCAGCAGCTGCCACAGCGCCTGCGCGTGGTCCGCTCGCCCGCTCGCGTTGTGGTCGATCATCCCGCGGATGACCGCGCCGTCGAGGTAACCACGCTGAACGAGCGCACCATCGGGCAGGGTAGCCTCGAGCTCGCCGCGGAGGTCGCGCGCGGTCCACGCGCGCAGCGGGAGACCGAAGGAAGCCTTCGGCCGATGCACGAGGTCATGCGGCAGCCAGCGCTCGGCGACCTGCTTGAGCGCGACCTTCTGGACACGGCCGCGGATCCGCTCGCGACCGCGCAGCGCGAACGCTGCCGCGACCACGTCGCGATCCACGAACGGAACGCGGACCTCCACCGACGCGGCCATGCTTGCCCGATCGGTGTAGGCGAGGTTGAGCGCCGGAAGGAACATCTGCAGATCCGTCAGACACATTCGCTCGAGCTGGGCATCGCGCCCGCGTGTGCGCCCGGCGGCCCAGTACGTGCGCGCGTGGCGGCGGCAGAGCTCTGCGACGTGGGGGGCGGCGCGACCGCACAGCAGCCGATCGAGGTCCGCGGGGTCGTAGTACGTGTAGCTCCGGCGATACGCAGCTTCCTCGTCGTGACGCGCGATCGCGACGAACCGCTTCGCCCACCGCGCCGCGACCAGGCCTCGCGTCTTGCTCGCGACCGGTAGCCGATCGACCACGGTCTCGATCGCGCGCCGCCCGAGCGAGGGAATCCGGCGATACATGCTGCCGAGCAGGCACGCATGATGACGGCGATAGCCGCTGAAGATCTCGTCCGCGCCCATCCCCGACAGCAGCACGGGGATCCCCGACGCGCGTGCCGCGCGGCAGATCGCGAACACGTTGAGCGCGGCCGCATCGCCGATCGGCTCGTCGAGCATGGCCACGAACGACGGCACCCACCGGGCGACGTCGGGGCTCATCTCGATCTCCTCGAGCCGCAGGCCGAGCTGCCTCGCGAGCTGCCGAGCGTACCGCAGGTCGTCGGGCATCGCCTCGAGCCGCTGGTCGGCCGCGCGAAAGCCGATCGTGTAGCAGCGGATCGCGGGGTTGTGGCGGCTCGCCATCGCGACGAGCAGGCTCGAATCGAGGCCGCCGCTGAGAAACGCTCCGACGTTGACGTCGGCGACGAGGTGGGCGCGGACCGAGCTCTCGAGCGCGGCGGCGAGCGACATCTCCGGCGCGACCGCTCGCGCGCCGAACGCCGCCACGGGATCCCAGTAGCGGTGGACCTGGTAGCGCCCGTCCGGGTCCATCGTGGCGTAGCTTCCCGGCGCGAGCTTCTCGATCCCGCGGTAGATCGACTGATCGTCGGGAATCCAGTCGTAGAGCAGGAGTGCCGCCAGCGCGGCGTCGTCGATCGCAGGGCGAAACCCGGGCAGCCGCACGAGTGCCTTGAGCTCGGAGGCAAACACCAGCTGGCTGCCCGTTCGCGCGATGAACAGCGGTTTGATCCCGAAGTGATCGCGGGCGAGGACGAGCCGCCCCGAGGCACGGTCGTACACCGCGAACGCGAACATCCCGCGCAAGCGCGCGAGCGCGGCCGGCCCCCAGTGCCGCCACGCTTCCAGCAACACTTCGGTATCGGAGCGCGTCGCGAACACGGCGCCATGGCCCTCGAGCTCGCGACGCAGCTCGAGGTAATTGTAGATCTCGCCATTATAGACGAGCACCAGTCCATGCTTCTCGAATGGCTGGTTGGCCGCGTCGCTGACGTCGATGATCGACAGCCGGCGATGCCCGAGCCACACCGGCACCGGCGCCGTGCCGCGACTGAGCCCCGCCGCGTCCGGCCCGCGATGGGCCAGCACACCGATCATCGTCCGAAATTCGGACTCGACGATCGGATCATTGTATGTGCCGGCGATCCCACACACCGCACACGTGCATCGACCGAAGTCGCGATCGATCAAGCCTGCCGCGAACGCCGACCGTGATACGCGATTCACGAGCTCGGCCGCTCGTTCAAAATTTCAGCGACAGCTGCGCTGGATCCTGGCCGAGCGAGTTGTGCCAGTATGGTGGCCGCCTCCGAAGAATGGCGTCGATGCACCGGTCGCTCGCTTGTCTGGTCGTCGCGTGTGCACTGGAGCGCGCATACGCCGAGCCAGCGCCGCCGCCCCAGCCCGCGACCCGCTGGTTCGACCGACGGGTATCCGCTGCATCCGTGGCCGCGGTGTACGGCGTGTTCGGCGCGTGGGCGTACTTCGCGTGGTTTCGTGCTGCCAACGAGCGGCCGTTCTTCCTCGAGACCCAGTGGTCGCAAGAGAACCCCTTCGCGCTCCGTGCGTACGCGGGCGGGGCCGACAAGTGGGGGCACGGCTGGGCGACCTACGTCCTGGCGCGCGGGACGACCGAGCTCCTGATCGCGGGCGGATGGCGGCGATTGCCGTCGAGCCTGTTCGCCGCGGGCCTCGCGGGGGCGGTATCCACCCTGCAAGAGGTCAAAGACGGCTGGATCTGGGGGTTCGAGGTCGGCGACCTCGCTGCAGACCTGTCCGGCGCGGCGATCGCTGCAGTGATGGAGAACCTGCCGGCGGTGGATCGTCTGGTCGACTTCCGGCTGCGCTACTTTCCATCGGCAGACTTCCGCAAGCTGGCGGGTACGAAGTTCTGGTCGCGCGGCGACGGCATCGACATCGCGCAGGACTACAGCGGGATGTCGTTCCAGCTCGCCCTCCACCTCGGTGCGCTCCCGGACGCCACGACACAGCCCTGGCTATCGTGGCTGGCCTGGGTGGACGTCATTGCTGGCTTCGAGACGCGCGGGTACTCGCCCCCTCCGATGCCGCGTGTCGACCCGCCGTACCAGCGCTGGTACCTCGGCGTGGGTGTCAACATGCAGCACGTGCTCGAGAAGGTGATCGGGCCGGGCAAGCTGCGCTCCTTCGGTCATGGCTTCTTCGAGGTGCTGTCCCTTCCAGGCACAGACCTCCGGCTCGCCGACGTGCGACGCACGTGGACGAATGCACCGCCAATGCCGCCCGTTCAGTGACAACGAAGCGCTACGCGTCGCGTGTCGCGAACCGAAGGCGCAGCAGATGCCGGCATCCCGGGAGCGGCGTCAGATCGACGGCTCGATCGAAGCAAGGACGACCCGCCTGCCGAGCGGAACCGCACAGTGCGGAGCCGCTCAGGCGATGAGGGCGCCTCCCGCCACGGAGCGTCGCAGCGATCGTTGGCCATTTCGCTCCCGTCGTCGCCGTTCGCTCAG
>DATIPJ010000354.1:0-2393 GCA_035472155.1 Kofleriaceae bacterium | reverse complement strand
TGCAGTGTCACCGGTGCCTCCGCCGGCACGGTGAGCGCGAGGTCGGCCCCCGCGGCAGGGGTCCAGAACTGGAGCAGCACGCGCCCGCGATCCGCACCGAGCGCGTCACCGGCGCGGCGAGTGCCCGCGACGTCGACCGCGAGCCCGCTCGCCGGGGTCACCTGCAGCTCGAGCATCGAGCCGGGCGCGCGCGGGACGAGCCGGAGCGAGAGATGGCGAACCGCGCCGTCTCGCGTATCGGAGCGCACGATGAGCTCGGGCGCCTTGGGTGCGATGCCCTCGAGTGGCGCCGGGGCGACGTAGCCGTCCCAGAACACATCGGGGAAGTCCTGCGCGATCGGCTGCTGGTGCGCGGCGGCGCCGAGCGTCGGCGCGGTCCAGTCGTCGAGGCGCGCATCCGCCGAGACCCAGAACGCGCGACCGCGGTCGGCGTCGACGAGGTACGCGAGCGAATCGCACGTCGGGTGCGCGCGGTCGAAGACCCGGCCGGCGAATGCGACCACGAGCGCCACCGCGCCGGCGACGGCCGCGATCCGTGCGAGCCAGGGCTGCGCCGCCCCGAGCGCCGCGCGCAGATAGGGCGCGAGCAGCGTGAGCCACAGCGCCCACAGCCCGACGACCAGCGCGATGCCGGTCATGCCGAACGCGGCGAACAGCATGCGCACGAACGGCACCACGAGCAGCGTGGGCACCACGACGAGCACGCTCGCCGGCAGGAGCCATCGCCGCCGCCCGTCGTCGCGCAGCATCGCCGCGACCAGGCCGAGCCCGCACAGCGCGGGCCACTGAAAGAAGTAGCTCGTCCCGGGGAGGACGAACGGCATCGCAACGGCGAGCGCGACCCACGGCACCAGCGCCCCGATCGCGGCCTCGACCGGGTCGATCCTCCGCGCGAAGAGGCGCGAGCCGCGAAGCACGATCGCCGCGGCCAGCAGGAGCACGCCGGCGAAGTAGCCCGGCGACCACGGCAGCTGGCCGGGGATCTGCGTGTAGCGCGGCTCGAGCCAGGTCACCGCCGCCCAGGTCCCGCGCGCGACCAGCGCCGCGGCGAGAACCGTCGCGAGGGTGAGCCCGAACGCGGCCGCGCAGCGCATCGGGCGCAGCCTGCGGCTGCGAACGCCCCGCGCGACGAGCCACGTCATCCCGAGCAGGCACGCCGCTGCGAGCAGCCACGACAGCCACGCGCCGTACTGCACGACGAAGCGCCCCAGCACGTCGAAGTACACCGCGGGCGCCGCTTCGACGTGGGTGAGGTCGGCGCTCGCGAGGAGCCGCACGAGCCCGAGCATCTGCGCTCCTTGATGCTGCACACTCGTCCGATCGAGCGCCCCGAGCGACTCGCGCGCGGTGTGATAGACCTCGAGCCCGTCGAAGTAAGCGAAGTTGAGCCCGGGCAAGCCCGCCTCGCGAAACACCGAGAAGTCGGTGTCATTCGGAATCAGCGCATACGCCGTGCTGATCAGCGAGCTGCCCACCGGATGCGGCGCCGTGGCCGCCCATTGCTCGACGAGCCAGCCGTTCTCGCGGCTGGTCTCGAACATCACGACGGGCCCGCGGTTGCCGCGCGCATCGAAGTTGAGCACCGTCGCGATCCGCGCCCGCTCCTCGGTCGACAGCTTCGCGACGAACCCCGCCGCCCCCATCGAGCCAACCTCCTCGGCATCGCTGAACAGAAACACCAGCTCGTTGCGCGGCGGCGGCCCGCTGGCCGCGAGCCGGAGCACCTCGAGCATCGCGGCCACCGCAGACCCGTCATCGGCCGCGCCCGGGCCGGTCGGGGTCGAATCATAATGTGCGACCACGAGCACCGCGCGCCCTGCCCCGCTCCCCGGCAGCCGCGCGACGACATTGCTCACCGTCGCGACGGCGATCGGATCCCAGGTGCGATAGCTCGCCTCCACCGTCTGGAGCTCGGCGCGCACACCGGGGATCCGCGCTGCCTCGGCGAGGATGTAGTCGCGCACGCGGTCATGCGCCGGGGTGCCGATGAAGTGGCTCTCCGCGGCGATCGTGCGCAGGTGCGCGATCGCGCGGCCGAGATCGAAGTCGTCTGCTGCGACGCTCGCGGGAACGTCATCGGGCGCCGATCGAAACGCCGCCGTGATGCTGCCGAGCAGCAACACCAGCACGAGGGCGCCGCACCACCACCGCGCGCGCGGCCAGCGCACACGCGCATCGAGACCGCCGGGTGAAAGCGGTCCCCCACCATGGCGACCCGGGCCATCGTCGCCCGCTTCCGGCGACGGTGACTGGTCACCCCGACAGCGCACGCCATCGCCGACGCCGCCCGTCAGCAGGCCAGGGTCACTGCGGTGCTTCCAGCGCTCGATCGTGCCAGACAACGTCGGGCCGTCGACGCGACCGCTGACGACCCAGGGCGAGACGACAGGAAC
>DATIPJ010000353.1:0-2441 GCA_035472155.1 Kofleriaceae bacterium | reverse complement strand
AGCGGTGCGGCGCGACGAGGTCATGGAGCCTCTGCACGATGAGTCGCCACGGTCGCCGATTTCGCTGATTTCGCCGATTTCGAGCGATGCGCCAGTCCCGCTCGGGCGCAAGACCTTGCCGCAGATCCGGGCCGAGCTTGGCGAGTGTACGCGCTGCAAGCTGCACACGACGCGGCGCTCGATCGTGTTCGGCGTCGGTGCCACGGATACGCCGCTGATGTTCGTCGGCGAGGCGCCCGGAGAGCAGGAGGATCGGCGAGGCGAGCCGTTCGTGGGGGCGGCCGGCCAGCTGCTCGACAAGATGATCGAGGCGATGGGCTGGACGCGAAGCGCGGTCTACATCGCCAACACCACCAAGTGTCGGCCGCCGGGCAACCGCAACCCACAGCCCGACGAGCTCGAGCAGTGCATGCCGTTCCTCCATCAGCAGATCGCTGCGATCGCGCCGCGCATCATCGTTGCGCTCGGGCGACCGGCGTCGAACCAGCTGCTCGGGACCGACGCGCCGATCAGCGCGCTGCGCGGCCGATTTCATGACTACGTGCGGGTCTCGTCGGAGCGCTACACTTGCAAGGTCATGCCGACGTTTCACCCGGCCTACCTGCTGCGCGATCCAGACAAGAAGCGCTCCGCGTGGGCCGACCTCAAGCTGGTGATGGCGGAGCTGACGCGGCTGGGCATCGCCGCGCCCAATGCCGCCGCTGGAGGGCCTGGAGGCGGAGGACCCGGTGGAGCCGCAGGACCCGGAAGCGCCGGAGGACCCGGAGGCGATGGATGACGAAGGCGAAGGGATGATGCGCTGATGGAGGCCTGCGATCTGGTCTCGGTCGAGCACCGGCTCGATTACATCGAGGCCGAGATCGCCAACGAGCTACCCCCGCACATGCGCACGTTCGCGCGCGCGTACGCCCGCGGCACCGCACCGCCGCCCGCGCCCGACGTGCTTCGCCGGCCGGCGACACTGACCACCGCACGCAACGCGCTCGCGCATCCGCTGCTCGCCGACCGCGGTCTCGCGCTGCTCCGCCTCGCGGTGCCACTCGTCATCGAGAGCGACCCGGCGGTGGCGGCCGCGCGCGCGCAGGCGGCGACCTGGGAAGCGCTGGCACAGCTCGCGGCGGCGCGCGACGCGGCGGCGACCGCGCGATTCGGGCACCGCGCGATCGACGTGCTGCACGCCCTCTATGGCACACGCACAGGCGGCGGAGGCGCGCGCGCAGGTGGTGAATGGGCAGGCGGTGAGCGCGCAGGAGGCGCGCGCGCAGGTGGCGAGCGCGCAGATGGTGAACGCACAGGCGGTGAGCCCGGAAGCGGTGCGCACCCAGGTGGTGAATGGGCAGGGGGCGGCGAGCGCGCAGGAGGGGAGCGCGCGGATGGTGAATGCGAAGGCCGCGCGCGCTCAGGTGGTGAAAGCACAGGCGGTGAGCGCGGAAGCGGTGAACGCGCAGGTGGTGAACGGGCAGGCGGCGGGCGCGGGGGCGGCGAGCGCACAGGAGGCGAGCGCGCAGGTGCATGGGCAGGCGGGGGGCGCGCAGGTGCTGAAGGCGCTGGCGGCGAGCGCGCAAGCAGTGGTCTTGCGACGGATGGATCCGCGACCGGCATTCCGGCGCCGCCATTGCTGTCGTTGCCGCCCCGCGTGGCGGGTTGGTCGGAGCCCGACGGGGTTGTGGTCGACCTGCAGGCGGTCTCGCACGCGTGGGATGCGATCCGCGCGCGTCATGGGGTCGACGGAGCGGTGCGCTTCGAGCGCTCGGCGACGGCGCGGCCGCGCACGTTCGTCGTGCAGCCGCACGGCGAGGTCGTGGTCGTGATTCCGGCGCAGGTGACGACGCCGGCGCAGCGCTTCACCGTGCTCCACGAGCTGGGGCATGTGCTCGCCGCGCTGGCGCTGTCGGCGGGGATTCCGCGGCTCGTCGACGAGGGCGCGGCGGCGTACGTCGCGCGCACGATCGAGCGCGAGAGCGATCCGTGGTTCAGCCCGCTGGCGGCGGCCGCGCGGGGCCGGCGCGCGGCGCTGGCGCGCGTGCTCGACGCGATCGAGCGCGCTCTGCCCGCGATCGGCGAGCGGCCGGCGGAGCTGCCGCCGTGGGCGCTGTGGCACGATCCGGGGGCGCAGACCGCGTACGTCGCGGCCGAGGAGGTGGCCGATGCGATCGAGCACGTAGTCGGCCCGTCGCCCGCGCCCGGTGCGGTTGCGGCGGCGCTCACCGCGCAGCGCGATGCGATCGATCGGCTCGGCGCGAATCTCGGGTGACCGGCGCTCCCGCACGTCGGTGACCGCGCGCTCTTTGCGCGTCGGGTGACCGCGCGCTCTTTGCACGTCGGGTGACCGCGCGCTCTTTGCACGTCGGGTGACGGCGCTCCCCGCACGTCGGGTGACGGCGCTCCCGGCACGTCGGGTGACGGCGCTCCCCGCACGTCGGCTGAGCGGCGCTCCGCGA
>DATIPJ010000352.1:0-7732 GCA_035472155.1 Kofleriaceae bacterium | reverse complement strand
CGTGAGGATCTGGAGCATCGCGGGCGCGACCGGGTCCGTGTCACCGTCCGCGTCGTCGGGAGGAGTCGCCTGCACGACGACGTGGGCGTTGGTGCCGCTGAAGCCGAACGAGCTCACGCCGGCGATCCGCGGACCTTCGGGCCACGGCTGCGCCTCGCCGGCGATACGCACCGGACCCTCGTCCCACGCGATATGCGGATTCGGCGTCTTGAAATGCAACGACGCGGGGATTCGCCCATGCCGGACCGAGAGCGTGGCCGCGAGGAGCCCCGCGATCCCGGCGGCCGTCTCGGCGTGGCCAAATCGCGTCTTCACCGATCCGGCCCACAGCGGACGACCGCCGCGATCGCCCCGGAACACCGCGTTGAGCGCGCCGACCTCGACGGGGTCACCGAGCGCCGTCCCGGTCCCGTGCGCCTCGACGTAGCCGACGTCCCTGGGGTCCACGCCTGCGATCTCGAGCGCCTGCCGGATCACGGCGATCTGCGCGCTGGAGCTCGGCACGGTGAGCCCGCCCGTTCGCCCGTCGTGGTTGACGGCCGACCCGCGAATCACGGCGTGGATCGCGTCGCGATCGCGGCGCGCGTCCGACAGCCGCTTGAGCATCACGATGCCACAGCCCTCCGCTCTGCCGTAGCCGTCCGCCGAGGCGTCGAACGTCTTGCATCGTCCGTCCGGCGACAGCGCGCGGATCTTGCAGCAAAACACCGTCGAGAACGGCGACAGGATGAGGTTCACGCCGCCGGCCAGTGCGGCGTCGCACTCGCGGCTCTGGAGACTCTGCACGGCCGCGTGCACCGCGACGAGCGACGACGAGCACGCGGTATCGATGAGCGATACCGGGCCGTGCACATCGAGAATGTAGGCCATGCGGCCCACCGCGATGCTCGGCGTGTTGCCCATGCCGGTGTACGCGTCGAGGTTGGCCGGCTGGTCGCCAACGCTGATGCGATCGTAGTCGCGCCAGCTCAGCCCCATGAAGATCCCGGTCCGCGTGCCCTTGATCTGCTCCGCGGCGATGCCCGCGTGCTCGAGCGCTTCCCACGCCACCTCGAGCAGAAGGCGCTGCTGCGGATCCATCGCGGCGGCCTCTCGCGGGGAGATGCCGAAGAACTCGGGGTCGAAGCCAACCACGTCGCGCAGGAAGCCGCCGCGGGTGACGTAGACTTTTCCGGGCTGCTCGGGGTCGGGGTCATAGAACCGCGCGACGTCCCATCGATCGCCCGGTTGCTCGTCGGTCGCGTCGCGTCCGCTTGCGAGCAAGTCCCACAGCGACTCCGGGCCATCGGCGCCGCCGGGAAATCGGCAGCCGATGCCCACGATCGCGATCGCTTCTCGGTCGCGCGCGGCCGCCGCGAGCTTGGCCCGCGCCTCGCGAAGTGCTTTCAGGATCCGTTCGTCGGACGGCATGGAGCTCACCGATCCACGGTCGAGGTTTCGGGGCCCAGCGCGCGCTCGAGGAGCGCGAGCTCGACCTCGATCGCGTCATCGCCCGCATCCGGCGGGCTCGCCGGGGGCGCCGCCTCGAGCTCCAGTGCCGCGACGAGGAACGCCGCGGCGGCCGCGATCGTGGGGTGATCGAACCCGAACGTTGGCATCAGCCGGATGCCGAAGCCGTGCTGCAGGCGCGAGCGCAGGTCCACGACCGACAGCGAGTCCATGCCGAGATCCACGAAGCCCCGCTCGGGATCCAGGAGGTCGCCGGGTGCGCGGCCGAGGACGTTCCTGACCTCGTCGGTGACGAGCGCGCGAATGAGGTCGCGGCGCTCACCTGGAAGCGCGGCTTCCGCGCGTCGCAGCAGGGGCCTGTCGTCGGGCGCAGGCCTGGCGGCGGCGGCGGCGCGCGGCACGACCGTGGCGAGGAACGGCTCCGTCGCAATCCCCGATGCGGCCACGTACCTCGTCCAGTCGATCCGTGCGGCCACGACCACCGCGGGGCCGATCGCGAGCCGCTGCCCCAGGAGCTGCAGCGCCTGCTCCGGGCTGAGCTCGTGGAGGCCGCGATCGCGCGCCCGCTTCTGTTCGCTCGGGCTCCGTCGGGCGGCCATGCCGACCTCGCTCCAGGGTCCCCACGCGATGGCGGTGGCCGGAAGGCCGCGCGCACGGAGGGCGTGGGCAAAGGCGTCGAGGAACGCGTTGGCGGCGGCGTAGCTGGCCTGCCCGCCGGCGCCGAGCGTCGCCGAGAGCGACGAGAAGCAGACGAAGAAGTCGAGCGCGTCGCCCGCGATCGCGGCCAGGTGGAGCGCGCCGGCGACCTTGGGCAGAAGCACGCGTTCGAACCTCTGTGCATCGAGGTGGCCGATGACGCCATCGTCGAGGACGCCGGCGGCATGGACGATGCCGCCGAGCGGAAGTCGCGAATCGCGCAGCGCCGTCTGCAGGCGGTCGACCTCCGCTGCGCGCGACACGTCGGCCTGCACGGCGTCGACCGAACAACCGTGCGCTTGCATGGTGCGGATCGCCGCGCGCGCTTGCTCCGACGGCGAACGCCGGGCGCACAGAACGAGATGACCGGCGCCCTGCGCGGCAAGCCACGCTGCCACGCGCAAGCCGATCCCATCCAGACCGCCGGTGACGACATAGCTGCGATCGCGGCGAATGCGCGCGGCCCCACCGCGCTCCTCGACGCGATGAAGCCGGGCGGCGTAGCGCTCGCCGCTCCGGTAGGCCACGCGGAGCTCGTCTCCGTCGGCCAGCAGCTCCGCGATCACAGCGCCTTCGTCGCCGCCGTCGAGATCGATCGTCGTGCAGCGCAGGCTCGGACATTCGATCCGCACCACCGTCGCGACACCCCACAGCGTCGCCGCCAGGGGATCGCACACATCGGCATCCCCGACGACCGCCTGTGCGCCCCGCGTGATCCACCACAAGCGGTGATCGGCCGCGAGCCGGCTGCCGCGCAGCGCGTCGACGAGCTCGAGCGCGCCTGCACAGCGAGCGGCGCCATCGCGCGCTGCTTGGTCGGCGGTGGCCGCGGTCGGGGACCCGGCGGCCATCCCGCGCAGATCGATCCAGCCGATCGATCGCGATCCGGCCGGCGGCTCGCTGCACAGCCGATCGATGGTGGCCACGGATCGCAGATCGGCGTCGAGGATCCCGTCGTCGCGACGACGCAGACCGCCGTGGCTCGCAGGGACCACGCGCACCGCGTGAACGCCGCGGGCCTCGAGCGCACCGGCGAAGCGCTCCAGCATCGCGGGCTCCGCACCGATCAGGAATGCGCTCTCACGGGATCGCCGAGCGCAGCTGTCCGCCAGCGGAGCGCGCTGCCACCGGACCGCGTGCGCGATCCCGGCGCGCGGTCCCGCGAGCGCCTGCTCGACGCGAGCGCGCTGGATCCTCCGCGACTCGAAGCGATCCACCGCGACCACGAGCTCGCCGGACGGCGCGTACATGCGCACGCGCGCGGTGAAGCTCTCGTCGGCGGCGGTCTCGTGGCCCACGAGCTGCGCGTGAACCCAGAGCGCATCCCCCGCAGGGCGGCCGGAAAACGAATATCGGTCGACGCTGAACGGCACGTAGATGTCGCCGGTGCGGCGCAGCTCCTCGGTGTCGTACTTCCAGCAGCTGTTCAGGACCTGGAACGCGGCTTCGACCAGCCCCGGGTGGATCGGCTCGTCGCCCACCTCGATGGCGGGGCGCCGGGTCAGGCACAGCGCCTCGTCTTCACCGCGCCAGATGGTGTCGATCCAGTGGAACGACCGTCCGGTATCGAGCCCGGGGACCCAGACATCGCGATAGAAGTCCTGGCCGCTGAGGGCGCCGGGGCAGCGCTGCTGGATCGCGGCGCGCGCCTCGTCCGTGAGCGCGGTGCCGGGTTCGGCGGGTGCCGTGCGAGCCAGCGTGCCGCTGCACAGGATCGACCAGCCGCCGTCCTCGTCGCCCGACGCCTCGTCCTGGGCGACGAGGCGAAACTCCCATCGCGCATCGCCGCTCGGAGAGAGCACGAGCTGTGCGCGGCGCGCGCCATGCTCGGACAGGCCGAACGGCTGGAGGAACAGCACGTCTTGCAGTGCGCACGGGCCGGGAATCAGCTCCGCCGCAGCCGCGAGCACCATCGCGATATGCGACGCACCGGGCACGACCATCATGCCAAAGAGGCGATGGTGATCCACGTAGGGAGGCTCGGTCCTGCGAAACACGGCCTCGAATCGCTTCTCGCTGGAGAGCGGCAGCGCGAGGGGGCGCCCGAGAACGGTGTAGCCCTCGCGCGCTGCCCCGGACGCCGCACCCTGCGCGCGCGCCCGGCGCTCGACCCAGTACCGGCTTCGCTGGAACGCGTACGTCGGTAGCTCGGTCCGTCGGCCGGCCCGCATCGCGGCGAGCGCGCTCACGTCGAGGTCGACCCCGCTGACGTGGAGCCTGGCGGCCGATCGCCAGAATCCTCGCCAGACATCGGCGTCGGGGGCGAGCGCCAGGACCGTGTCCAGGCCCGCCCGTTCCGCCGCCTCGCGCACGTGCATCACCAGGGGCGCGGAGCTTGCGCCGAACAGCAGCAGTCGACCGACGCCGAGCTCGATCGCGGCCTCGATCACGGCGCGGATCCGGGGCGGGCCGTTCGGCCGCTGCTCGATCGCGGCCGGGGACGCCGTCGTCGCCAGCGCCGCTGCCGCACCGAGCTCGAGCTCGCCGGCGACGCAGGCGGCCACGATCTCGGCACGGCCAAACCCGGCGACGATCACGGGCGAGCTACCGCGCGCGCGCCACAGCATGGCCAGCGCGTAGTGCCACGTGAACTGTTGCTCGACGGCGCTCGCGCGCGTCAGCCAGGCGGCAGCGTCGTCTCCGGCGCGGACGGTGCCGAATGCAGCGCGACAGCGCTCGACGGAGTCCCGGACCTCGGGCTCGGCCAGAAGCGGCTCGAACGCGGCGATCGCCGCAGGGTCCAGCCCGTCGCACAGCGCAAAGCCGGTTCGAGCCGAGGGCGCTCGCGGTGCTCCCACGAACAGCGCGCGCTCGCGCCGACCGCGCAGGAACGCCTGCAACGCAGCCTGCAGTTCCTCGACGCTGGAGGTGACGATACCGAGCCGGTGCCCGAGAACCGCGCGGCCGACGTCGGCGGTGTAGCAGATGTCTTCGAGCGCCAGCCCCGGGTTCGTCGCGAGGTGCGCCACGTACGTGCGCGCGAGCTCCACCAGCGCGTCGTGGGTGCGCGCGGACAGCTTGAACAGCCCCGTCCAGGGCTGCGCGCGCGGCACCCGGGCGGCGCGCACCGGCGGAGATTCGACGATGACGTGCGCGTTGGTGCCGCCGATCCCGAACGACGACACCCCGGCGAGACGGCGGCGCTCCAGCGGCCACGGCGATGCTTCGCCCGAGACATGGAACGGGGTGTCGGCCCACGGGATCCGCGTACTGGGGCGTTGCAGGTCGACCAGGCCGGGCTTCACGCCGCGATCGACTGCCAGGACGGCCTTGATGAACCCGGCGATGCCCGCGGCGGCATCGAGGTGGCCGATGTTGGCCTTCACGGAGCCCAGCGCACAGAATCCGTTCCGGCCCGTGGTGGCCCGGAAGGCCTCGGTCAGCGCGGCGACTTCGATCGGGTCTCCCATCTCGGTACCCGTACCGTGTGCCTCGACATATCCGATCTCGTCGGCGGTCGCACCGGCCAGCCGGAGGGCCGTGCGTACGACCTCGACCTGTCCGACGACACTGGGCGCGGTGTAACCGACCTTCGATGCGCCGTCATTGTTCACCGCGCTGCCCCGGACCACTGCGAAGATCCGGTCGCGATCGCGAACGGCGTCCTCGAGCCGCTTGAGGACGGCGATCCCCGCGCCGTTACCGAACACGGTGCCCGATGCCGCGTCATCGAACGCGCGACAACGCCCGTCGCGCGACGCGACCATTCCCTCCTGATAGAGGTATCCGACTCGATCAGGAACGCGCAGCGATACACCACCGGCGATCGCCAGCTCGCATTCGCCGCGCGCGAGGCTCGAGCAGGCCAGATGCACGGCCACCAGGGAGGTCGAGCACGCAGTGTGAACGGCGACCGCGGGTCCGCGCAGATCGAGCTTGTAGGCGATCAGCGTGGGGAGGAAGTCCGGCTCATTCCCGATCTTCACCTGGTAGTGAGCCACCGGTGGCAACTCGCGATAATCGTCATTGAGATATTGCTGAAAGTAGCTGCTCGGAAGGCCGCCGACGAACACGGCGCAGCGAGGGCGACCCTGCGTGGCGCCATACCCGGCATGCTCGAGTGCTTCCCAGGCGACCTCGAGCAGCACGCGATGCTGCGGATCCGTCAGCTCTGCCTCTCGAGGCGTGAAGCCGAACAGCTCGGCGTCGAACGCGTCGACGCCGTCGATGACGGCAGCGGCGCGCACGTAGTCCGGGCGTGCGATCCTCGCCGCCGGCTCGCCGGAGGCGAGGAGCTCGCTCTCGCTCAGCTCGCGGATCGCGCGGCGGCCGTGCTGGATGATGTCCCAGTACTCGTCGAGGTTGCGCGCACCCGGGACGCGACACGCCATGCCGATGACGGCGAAGCCGGTCGGCTGCGACGCGCGAGGCTCGCCGGGGACGTCCGAGCGACCGGGCGTGACGGATCCGGTCGATAGCGCGGCGGCGAGTGATTCGATCGTGGGGTACTTGAACAGGTCGGTACGCGCCACGCTGCGGGACAGCTGCTGCTCCAGCGCGCGGTGGACCTCGACGAGCAACAAGGAGTTGCCGCCCAGATCGAAGAAGTTCTCGGTCCGCCGCACGCTGGTGCGACCGAGGACCCGCTGCCAGATCTCGGAGATCGCCAGCTCGAGCGCCGACGCCGGGCGTGGCGCAGGGCTCGCGCTCTCGGCGGCGGCCACCCGCAGCGCCGGGAGCTGCTTGCGGTCGACCTTGCCGCTCGCGGTCAGCGGCAAGGCATCGACGACCGCGATGACGGCCGGGACCATGTAGCCGGGCAGCATCGCTCGCAGTGCTGCGCGAAGCTCGTCGGGCTCGGCGCGTTGTCCCGGTCGTGGAACAACGTACGCGACGAGGTCATCGCCCGACGAAGCCACGCGCTGCACGACGACGACGGCCTCGCGCACGCCGCGGCACTGACCCAGCGCGGCCTCGACCTCTCCGGTCTCGATGCGGAATCCCCGCACCTTGACCTGGTGGTCGAGCCGGCCGAGATACTCGATGGTTCCGTCCGGCAACCAGCGAACGCGGTCGCCGGACGCATAGAGCCGCTCGTGCGGTTGCCACGGGCTGACCACGAACCGACGATTCTCGTCGGGACGATGCAGGTACCCGCGCGCCAGGCACACGCCGCCGATGTAGAGCTGCCCGGGGATACCGACCGGGACCGGCTGGAGCTCCGCGTCGAGCACGTGCACGCTGACGTTCTCGATCGGGCGCCCGATCGGAACACGGGCGATCGGCGCTGCCTGATCGCATCGCCAGAAGGTCACATCGACGCAGGCCTCGGTCGGACCGTAGTAGTTGTACAGCCGCACGCCGGGAAGACGGGACACGAACGCGTTCACCAGCTCCGCGGGGAGTGCCTCGCCGCTGCACGTGACTCGCCGGAGCGATGTGCACCGCTCGATGTTCGGCTCGGCGAGGAACGCTCGCAACATCGCAGGAACGAAGTGCACGGTGGTGATGTGCTCGCGAACGATGGCCTCGACGAGGTAGCTCGAATCGCGATGGCCTTCCGGGGCCGCCATCACCAGCCGGGCGCCGCTCACGAGCGGCAAGAACAGGTCCCAGACCGAGACATCGAAGGTCAGCGGTGTCTTCT
>DATIPJ010000351.1:0-5291 GCA_035472155.1 Kofleriaceae bacterium | reverse complement strand
GGCGATAGCCGCCCGGTGCGCTCGTCGGTGTTTTGCCCGCGCCGCCCGTAGCGCGCCAGCGCGGCGTCATTTCTTGTGCGGCTTCTTGAGGAACGGCATGCCGAAGAACGTGTCGACCAGCGCAGCGTCGATCTCTTCGGTGACCAGCGCCTGCTCGTCGTGGACGAGCGCGCGCATGTCGTCCTCGGTCCAGACCTTGGGTTTGCCGAGCCGGAGCTGATCGAGCAGGCGGACCCACAGCCGCACGAAGAACCGGCGATGACCCACCTCGAGCTGCTCCTCGGTGACGATCGCCGCGAGCCGCTCGAGGTTGGCCTGCACCATGCGCTCGCTCGGCGCCCAGTCGTAGGCCTGGCGCGCCACGCCTGCGAGCCGCTTGCCGACCTCGTGCAGCAGCTTCTTCGGCTCGAGATCGAGCGCCTCGAGATCGATCACCGGCGCCCGGGGATTGCTTTCGCTCAGGAACTGGATCGGCGCACCGAGCCGCTGCTGGAGCGCGGGGTAGAGCGGCAGCACATTCTCGGTGAACGCGGGCGTCACCGCGTAGAGCACGAGCGTGCGCGGCAGCTCCGAGCGGCCGCACAGGTCGATGAGCTCGCGCAGGTGATCCACGGTCTCCGACAGCGCCTTGGTCGGCTTGTCATCGATCGAGAGCCGGCGCTCGGCCTCGTCGAGCAGGAGCACGGTGCCCTGCCAGCCCAGGCGCGGCACGAGCTGCACCATCGAGCGCAGCATGCCGAACCCGTTGTCGTTGCCGGGCACCTCGTAGAGCCCCGACAGCTTGGCCTCGGTGAGCGAGACGTCCTCGCCGCGCAGCCATGCGCCGATCCGGCGCGAGACCGGCTCGTCGCCGTCGAGCACCGCGCGCGCGAGGCCGACGACCGCGTCGCGAAACGAGTGGCGGGTGAACGCTGCGCGCGCGAGCTGCTCGACCCAGGCGCGGGTGCCGTCCTTGCCGTGCTCGTCGGCGCGCTGCTCGACGCTGCGCCGGATCAGGTCGTCGAGCCCGCGGACCGGCTCGCCGTCGCCGTGCGGCGATTCGATGCGCTGGGCGACCGCGCGATACACCGCCAGCGGCCGGTTGAACGGGCACTCCTTGGGCGAGATCGTGATGAACGCGGTCAGGAGGCCGCGGCGCTGCGCGAGATCGCGCACGCAGTACAGGAAATGCGTCTTGCCCGAGCCATACGTGCCCTGCACGAGCTTGAAGCTCGAGCCCTCGGCGGCGGTGATCAGATCCTGGAGGTACGCGGTCTCGATCACGCGCAGGTACGACTCGTTGCCGGCGTTGACGAACCCGATGCCGAGCTCGGGCGGCTTACCGTTCTCGCCCATCTGGGCCAGGATGCGGCGCGCCTGCGTGCGGTCGAGCTCCTCGTCGTCGGACGGCCGCGGCGGCGGTCTGGGTGGCGTAGTCCTGGTCACGGGCGTTCCTCCTTGGGTGCAGCGCGTAGGGGTGCAACGCGTGGGTGTGGAGCGCGTGGGGGTGCAGCGCGTGGGGCGATCAGGCGGAACGATTGAAAGTAGCTTCCGCCCCCGCCGTCATTTTCGATCCACACCACGCGCGATCGCTGCTGCGCGGCGTGGCCGGTGGCCACGCCGAGGTCGAGTCGCCGTCCGGCGAAGCTCAGCCGCCGCTCGCGGCGCAGCCGGGCGAGGTCCCACGCGAACTGCGCGCGCGTCCCATCGAGCTGATCGCGCAGCTCGACGAGCGGGATCCGGTCGCCGGGCCGCGCGCCGCGCACCGCGAGCACGGCGTCGTACGCGGCGGCAAGCGCGGGCAGGAGCTGGTCGGGCGCGCGCGACCGGGCCTGCAGCCGCTCTCGCGCGCGTGTGATCGCCAGCCGGATCGCCTCGGGCGAGGGCTGTGCGAATCCCACGGGCTCGCGCGCATAGCGCAGCTCGGCCCGCTCGGGGCCGACCACCACGGTCAGCTCGCCGAGCCGCCACTCGGGGCGTGGCCCGCCGGCCACGAGCCGCGGCGCATCGGCGCGCGGTCGTACGAGCTTCTTGCGCGACGCGGGCATCGTGCGAGCTTACACCGCGGCGGCGCGGTGCAGCTTATCAACGCACGGGGGCCACTCGGGCCACACGGTCACTCAGCGCACGCCCGATTGAGGACCTGACTCCACAATCAAAGCGGTGCCGCACTTTGCATCAGTTCCTTGAAGCCCTCTTACCCGCAAAATAGGTCGTCGAGCGCTTCTTGCCCTTGGTGCTGACCACACCCGTCGAGACCAGCTTGCGAATCGGTAGTGCGAGATCTTTGGTGGAAGTGCCGAGCTCCTTGTTGATCTGCTCGATGCGCAGCCCCGGGTTGGACTTGACGAACGAGGCGAACTGCTGTGACAGAGCCTCGAGATCCGCGGCGGTGCGCTTGGCGCCCCGTCCGCCGCGCGGACGCCCGACGCGGCCATTGCTGGGCAGCGCGATCAGCGCGGCCGCGCCGCCGCCGCCGCGGCGGCCGCCCTTGCTGTCGAATGCTGACTCCAGCGTATTCAGCGCTGCTCGACGCGCGAGCTCGGAGATCTGCGCCACGAAGTCTTGCACGGTACGATTCATCTCAGTCTGAAAGTCGCTCATTCCTGTCCTCGTCGAAGGTGCCAATGATGAGATCCGCTGATCGAGTGCTTGTTTGGCATAGAAACGCTGGCCGAACAATGTGGTATGGCCGCTGTTTCAGAGACGGAGTCAACATCGGCTGGCTCTGGCCAGCACGCCTGTGCTCGAGGCCATTGTCGGATAACAGCTGGCGTGTTGCGTCTGTTCCCGGGGTGCGACAGATGGGTTGATGGGCGATCTGGCCGGTGATCTGCCAGCCTCGCTCAAACGATCGACAACAATGCTACAGGGTGGTGCAACTGCCTGCAATCATGGCGAGTCTCCCCTGATATTGGTGTGTGGCACGAAAACCCATCTTTGACCCCCCGTGCGGCGAGTGGCCGCTAGCGGCCAACCGGCTGCCGCCACGAGGGGCAATGGCCATGTGGTACAAGCACATGGTGCCGCGCCTCGTCGTGCATGAGCCTGGCGGCGTGACATCGTCGCTGCAGGTCCACGGTGTGCTCCGGATCGGGCGCGATGCCGAACTAGCGCGATCGAGATCGGCGCGTCGTCGGGCCACTTCCTCGGATCGGCCGCGGTGAGCTGGTGCAGGACCGGCGGCGCGGCGCGCTCGATCCCCGGCGCCTCGCTGCTCGACGTCGCGCGGCGCTCACCGTGGGCGGCGATCGCGATCGCCACGCCGGCCGCGGCCGCCCCGATCGCGCCGAGCGCGCCGACCGCGATCCATCGCCTGCGGCGGCGCCCACCGCGCGGACTGTGCCCCCGGCGTCGTCGTCGCCCCGGGCCCGCGCGGCTCGCGCGCCAGCCCGAAATCGACGATCACCGCGCGCCCATCGTGCGCGACCACGATGTTCTCCGGCTTGAGGTCGCGATGCACGACCCCGGCCGCATGGAATCAGAACATGAGCCACGAGGTCAGTTGCGTCGGTATCATTGGCTGTTGCCGAGCCTGGCGGATCTGCCGCCGCAAGACGTTTGTGCTGGGGGGAAGCGTGAGAAGCGCACGATGTGGCGGCGGTTTTGGCGTGTTGCGTGCAAATGTAGTTGACATGACCACCGCGAGTTACCAGCAGATCGTGGAGCTGCTCGGCGATGTGGACCCTCTGTTCGTGAAGCGAATCGAGGACACGGGCGCGTCGGTGGAGGAGATCGGCGAGGCGCTCAGTGATGTCGAATCGGAACGTTTCGGAGGCGAGCGCAGGATCGTGTCGTCGCCGCGCGTGGGGGAGGTGAGGGCGATCCTCGACGAGATGCTCGACGATCCCGACGAGGACGATGGCGGCGTGGTGGACAGCACGTTGTAGCGGTGCGCCGCGGCGGCACATCGGTTGCTTGCCTGTGCGGATATGCATCATCCCGCATTGAGCTTGCTTGCGCTGCAGGACCGGTCGTGGGGAGCGCAGCAGAAGCGAGAGCTGAACACGCAGCGCGTGATGGCGGCGCTGGGGCTGGCGGGAACGCTGTCGATTGCGATGTTGCTGGTGGGTATGCCGCTGATCTCGATGGGGATCGTGGCGGCGGTGAGCACGGGGTTTGTGGTGCGATCGAAGGCCGCGTCGGCGGCGCGCGCGCTGCGGCAGGCGGCGCTGCCGACGCCCGAGGCGGTCGCGTCGCTCGAGCTACGCGAGGTGTACCGAGGGATCCTGGCGACGTACGAGGAGATCGAGCGCGGCGTCACGAGTGCGCGGCGGCTGCGGTCGGCGATCGGGGCGATCCTCGAGCGGTGCATGACGGCGGTCGAGATGTGCGGGCGGCTGGCGCTGCTCGCGAACCCGCTGCATCATCACCTCGTCGTGCACGATCAGAAGGGGCTGCGGGCGGAGATCGAGCGCTTGCAGGCGCGCTGCGATGGGCTCGCCGACGAGGATGCGGCCAAGGCGCTGCGCGGCGCGGTCGCGGCGCGCACGCGAGAGCTGGCGAATCTCGACCACATGGCGGTGATGCGCGATCGCATCCATGCCCGGCTGGAGGTGTGCCGCGCATCGTTTGCGGCGTTCGCCACGACGGTGGTGAAGCTGCACGTCGCCGACGAGGAACAGCTCGGCGTGGCGGCGGGTACGCTGAACGATCACCTCGACGGCGTGTCGGACAAGCTCGAGATCATGGAGTCGGTGCTCGGCGTCGAGCCCGAGGCGACGACCAGACCGCCGGCGCCGAGCGGCGAAGCGTCCGGCGGATAGCGCGCGGCGAAGGCGCGAGCTGTGCGCGTTTCAGGCGCGTCGAATTTTCGAAGACATGCTGTCGGCAGCGATCGCGGAGGCGCGCACCCTGGGTGAACGGATACCGAGTCACGCGCACCCGTGTGCAGCGTGCGTTCACTCGAGCGTGCCGGACTCGGCGAGCTTGCCGATCTCGCGGAACTCCATCCGGATCGCGCGCTCGAGGTGCTCGTGGGTGAGCGAAGAGCCCTCCTCGGCGGCGAGGAACGCGGCGCGCAGCGCGGCATTGCGGATGTAGCCGCCCGAGAGCCGGAAGCGCTGCGAGAGGCCGGCGAAGTCGATCTTGCCCTGCACGGGGACCTGGGACGGGATCAGCGAGCGCCACAGCTGCTCGCGCATCTCCTCGTCGGGAAACGGGAAGGTCACGCGGTAGGTGAGCCGGCGCTTGAACGCCGGGTCGATCGCCGAGCCGAAGTTCGTCGTGAGGATCGCGATGCCCTCGAAGGTGTCGAGCCGCTGCAAGAGGTAGTTGACCTCCATGTTGGCGTAGCGGTCGACCGAGGTCTT
>DATIPJ010000350.1:0-6927 GCA_035472155.1 Kofleriaceae bacterium | reverse complement strand
AAGACCTCGGTCGACCGCTACGCCAACATGGAGGTCAACTACCTCTTGCAGCGGCTCGACACCTTCGAGGGCATCGCGATCCTCACGACGAACTTCGGCTCGGCGATCGACCCGGCGTTCAAGCGCCGGCTCACCTACCGCTTGACCTTCCCGTTTCCCGACGAGGAGATGCGCGAGCAGCTGTGGCGCTCGCTGATCCCGCCCGAGGTGCCGGTCCAGGGCCGCATCGACTTCGCCGGCCTGTCGCAGCGCTTCCGGCTCTCGGGCGGCTACATCCGCAATGCCGCGCTGCGTGCCGCGTTCCTCGCCGCCGAGGAGGGTTCCTCGCTCACCCACGAGCACCTCGAGCGCGCGATCCGCATGGAGTTCCGCGAGATCGGCAAGCTCGCCGAGTCCGGCACGCTCGAGTAGCGCGCGCGGCTCGCCTCGCCGACGCGTGCGGCGGCGTCGGTTCGGGCTATGGTCCCAGCGTGGACGTCGAGACCGCGCGCGAAACCATCGCGACCGTCGTGCCTCGGCGCCTCCGTCTCGACGAGCTCCTGCGTGAGCTGGGCGCCCACGATGGCGACCCGCCGCCCGCCCGACGCGCCGAGGAGCTGACGGTCGGCGCGCTGGTCGACAAGGCGGCCGAGGCCGGCTTTGGCTTCCTGATCGCCGTGCTCACCCTGATCGCGATCCCGTTCGTCGGGCTATCGACGCCCTTCGGCCTCGCCATCGCGCTGCTCGGGGCGCAGCTCATGCTCGGTCGCCGCCAGCCCTGGCTCCCGGCGCGCGCCCGCCGCCGGCAGCTGGCGATGTCGATGCTCGACCGCGTGCTCCGTCTGCTCGCGAAGCGCACGCGCTGGCTCACCCGCCTGTCGCGCCGCCGCTGGGAGCACGCCATCCATCCGCGCCTGGTCGGCCTGGGGATCGTGCTGCTCGCGCTCGGCCTCGCGCTGCCGCTCCCCATCCCGGGCTCGAACCTGATCTTCCTGGTGCCGCTGTTCACCTATTCGCTCGGCGTTCTCGAGCGCGACGGCGTGTGGGTCGCTCTCGGCCACCTGGGCACCCTGATCGACATCGCGCTGCTCATCGCGGTCGGCGCGCAGGTCGCCGCGATCTTCGAGCGGCTCTGGCACTGGCTGTTCTGACTCAGCGCGACTGGCGCAGGAGCTCGGCGATGTCCTTCTGGCCCGCCGGATCCTCGAGGAGCGTGACCGGTTGGTCGACGAGGGTATCCTGCTCGAGCATGATCTCGACCGCGCGGCGCGCGCCGATCAAGCCCGAGGCGCGGCCCGGGGCCTGGAGGGCCCAGTCGACAGCGCCGGCGGCGGCGACGACCTCGACGATGCGGGCCAGATCGCGGCGAAAGCGCTCGTCGCTGTAGCCGCGGGCGTCGCCCAGGCCGAACCACAGGATGCGCGAGAACGGAAGGCGCCGGCCCGGGGGAAACAGGAGCGTCTCGCCGGCCTCGGCGGTGGCGCGGTTGCTCTTGACCAGGCGCGACAGGCGGCCGCACAGGCGCCAGTCGGCGAGGCCCGCGGCGCCGCGCAGCGGCCGGTCGTCCTTGAACACGGGCAGGACGAGCGCGTCGCGCGCCGATTCGTCCCAGCGCGCCAGGTCCAGCGGAAGTACGGAGAGCGGCACCGCTCGCGAGGATACATCACGTCGCGCACGGGTGCCGCGCAAGCCGCTCGACGACTCGCCGCGCGTCAGTCTTCGGGGTGGCGGCCGACCGCGGTGGCGATCCGGTCGAGCACGCCGTTGACGAACGCCGAGGACTCGGCGGTCCCGAACCGCTTGGCGAGCTCGACGGCCTCATTGATGACGACCTTGACCGGGACTTCGCGGAAGGCGACCAGCTCGCAGGCGCCGAGGCGCAGGATGTTGCGGTCGACGCGCGACATCCGGTCGATGCGCCAGTTCTTGGAGGCTCCCGCGATCAGCTCGTCGACCCGCGCCGCCCTCTCGGCGGCGGCGGCGACCAGCTCGCGCGCGAACGCCTGCGCGCTCGGGTCGAGCTCGATGTCGAAGGCCTCGGCCCAGGCCGACGCCGCGTCGGCGACGTCGGTGGCCGGATCGCCGTCGCGCGCATAGAGGAGCTGGAGCGCATAGGCGCGCCCGCTGCGGCGCGATCCGGTGCTCATGACCCGCCGCGCCCCCGCTTGCGCGTCCGCGGCCCGGCCTCGGGCGCCGCGTCGTCGGGGCCCGCGTCCCGAGGGCCTGCCTCGAGCGCGCGAAACAGCGTGGCCAGCTCGATCGCCGCGAGCGCAGCGTCGAAGCCCTTGTTGCCGGCCTTGGTGCCGGCGCGCTCGAGCGCCTGCTCGATGGTATCGGTGGTGAGCACGCCGAAGCTAACCGCGACGTCGGACCCGGCCGCGACCCCGGCGATGCCCTGCGCGGCGCCGCCCGCCACGTAGTCGAAGTGCGGCGTCGCCCCGCGGATGACCGCGCCCAGCGCGATGACGGCATCGATGCCGCCGCGCGCGACCACCTTGCGGACCACCTGGGGCAGCTCCCAGGCGCCCGGACAGCGCACGATGGTCACCGCGTCGCCATCGCCGCCGGAGCGCACGATCGCATCGAGCGCGCCCTGGATCAGCGGCTCCACGATGAGCCCGTTGAACCTGCTGGCCACGATCGCGAACCGGAGCCCGCGCGCGGACAGCGTACCTTCGATGGTCTGCGGCATGCTCCGCAGATATACACCATCGTCGGCGGAAGCAATCGCGGCGTCGGGCCTAGTACGCCTCGCGGCGTTTCGTCGCGGCGCAGCCCGGGACCGGGACGCGCTCGACGATCTCGATGCCGAAGCCCTCGAGGCCGGCGATCTTGCGATCGCTCCACATCATGAGCCGGATCCGCTTGAGCCCGAGGTCGGCGAGCACCTGGGCGCCCAGGCCGAAGTCGCGCAGCGCCTCGCTCGAGTTGCTCCGGAGGTTGGTCACCGGGCGGGTCTCGGCGCGCTGAAGGACCAGGCGCTCGAACGACGGCGCGAGCCGGGTCCGGCTGCGGTTGACGACGTAGAGCAGCACGCCCACGCCCGCGGCGTCGATCGCCTCGAGCGCGGCCATGAGGTCGGGCCGCAGCATGAACGGGTCGGCCAGCGGGTCCATCGCCGCGACCCGCACGAGCACGGGCTGCCCGGTCGCCGAGACGGCGGCGATATCGCCGCGCACCAGGGCCAGGTACTCGGTGTCCTCGACCTCGGTGTCGTAGTAGTGGGCGGTGAACGGCTCGCCCGGCCCGAGCGCGCCCGGGCGCAGCGCGCCGGTGCCCTGGCGCCGCACGATGCGCTCGCGCAGCAGGCGATAGGCGATCATGTCGGCGACGCTGAGCAGCAGAAGATTGTGGCGCGACGCGAACTGCTCGAGCTCGGGGAGGCGCGCCATCTCGCCGTCGTCGCGCATGATCTCGCAGATGACGCCCGCGGGGCGGCAGCCGGCGAGCCGCGCGAGGTCGACCGAGCCCTCGGTCTGGCCGGTGCGGACCAGCACGCCGCCCTTGCGCGCGCGCAGCGGGAACACGTGGCCCGGCGAGACGATGTGGGCGGGGCTGGCGTTGTCGGCGATCGCGGTGCGGATCGTGGTCGCGCGGTCGCGCGCCGAGATGCCGGTCGACACGCCGTGGCGCGCCTCGATCGACACGGTGAACGCCGTGCCCAGCGACGCCTTGTTGTCGCGCACCATCATCGGCAGCTCGAGCCGGTCGATCATGGTGTCATCCATCGCGAGGCAGATCAGGCCGCGCGCGTGGGTCGCCATGAAGTTGATGTGCTCGGGGGTGACCATGTCGGCGGCGAACACCAGGTCGCCCTCGTTCTCGCGGTCCTCGTCGTCGACGAGGATCACCATCCGCCCGTTGCGGATCTCCTCGAGGGCCCGGGTCACGCGTTCGATCGAGCTCATGGCTTCACCAGCTTCTCGACATGCTTGGCGAGGATGTCGACCTCGAGGTTGACCCGGTCGCCGGGCGCGAGGTCGCCCAGCGTCGTGTGATCGCGCGTGTGCGGGATGATCGCGACCGAGAACGTCGCACCGTCGACGGTGTTGATCGTGAGGCTCACGCCGGCGACCGCGATCGAGCCCTTCTCGACGACGTAGCGCAGGAGCGCGCGCGGCGCCCCGAACACCAGCACGAGGTTCGAGCCGAGGTCGGTGCGCGACACCAGCTCGCCCGTACCATCGATGTGGCCGGTGACCCAGTGGCCGCCGAGCCGGTCGCCGACGCGCAGCGAGCGCTCGAGGTTGACGCGGCCGCCGACGCCGAGCGCGCCCAGCGTGGTGCGCGCGAGGGTCTCGCCGCCGGCGAGCACGCGATAGGCATCGGCCGCGACGTCGGTCACGGTGAGGCATGCGCCGTTGTGGCAGATCGATTCGCCGACCTCGAGCTCGGCGAGCGCGATGTGCTGCGGCCGCACGCCGAGGACGACGGCATCGCTGCGCCGCTCGGCCGACACGATGGCGCCGACGTCTTCAACCAGCCCGGTGAACATCTGCCCTGCGTTTACCACGCCCCGCGCGCCCGGGAACCACCGACCGTGCTCAGCGACGTCGGCGGCGCAGCAGCACAGCGAACAGGCCGAGGCCGAGCACCGCACCGGCCCCCCGGTCGGCGCCCGCGCCCGCCGCGCAGCCGCCATCGCCGTCGTGGTTTCCCGGATCGCCGGAACCGGCACCCGGGCCGGGCTCGGGCCCCGCGAGGCAGTGGCCGGCATCGGGCACCAGCGTCGGGAACGGCATGCCGACGATGCCGGTGAACGCGACGTTATCGATCTCCCAACCCGCGTCGCCGTTCATGTTGTCGCTGCCGATGCGGAAGCGGAGGCGGAACGTCTTGCCGGCGAGCGCGGTTCCGAAGCGCAGCATCACCGTCTCCGGGTTGGGGTATGCGAAGTTGATGCGACCGTAGGCCCGCCGACCGGCCAGTGGGTTGCCCGCGATGTCCGCGCTGCCGGCCAGCGTCGCGTTGTAGCCGGGGTCCGCGAACACCGAGACGTCCGCCCAGCTCGCGCCATCATCGGTCGAGATTTCCACGACGCCGCCGTCGAAGCCGGTCGCGCCCGCGCGCTCGAACGCGAACCGGTGCGAGAACGAGATCGCGAGCGGGCCGTCGCCCGCGGTGAGCGCCGGCGAGACCAGGCTGGCGTCGGAGACGGTGCCGGCATCGCTGCCCGCCCAGAACCCGTCGAGCGCGGACCGCCGGTCGTGCGACCACCGCGCGTCGCCCGTGGTGGTCCACACCGAGTCGCCGGTGTCGAACGTGTCGGTCGCCGAGCTGTCGGGCACGTCGTCGGTGTTGAGCCGGAGCGACAGCGGCACTTCGAGGCTGGGGTTGCAGCCGTTGCTCGCGGCCAGCTCGATATGGAAGTCGCCCGGCATGCGGGTCGACACGCCCTCGTCGAGCGCAACCGTGAACGAGGCGGTGGTCGACGCGTACGCGGCGAGCGTGCCGACCGCGACCGTCGCCTGCTCGATGTGCACGCCGGGCGCCCCCGCGGTGAGCGATATGGCGACGTCGCGCAGCTCCGCGGCGCCGGTGTTGGCGACCGGGACGGTGATCTGCAGGCTCTCGCCGCCGTCGAGGACGTCGTCGTCGTCGCAGCTCGCCACCGGCTGCACCGTGGCGGCGCCCGCGGCGAACCGGCCCTGGACCTCGTAGCTCTCGACGATGCCGGCGAACAACGCCGACGTGCGCGGCGGCGACACCGCGCAGGTGCCAAAGCCGCGCCGCGCGTACGCGGCCGCGAGCACATCGTGATCGGCGGGGCTCGCGGCGTGCGCGGCGGCGAGCAGCGCATCGCGGGTCTCGGTCGGCGTGGCGTCGACCGGCGACATCAGGAGGCCGGCAACCACGTATTGCTGCATCCGGCGCCGGGTCGCGGCGAAGTCGGCGCCGGGCTGCTCGAGCAGCGCCGCGTAGCCCTGCCACAGCATCGAGGCCCAGACCTCGCCGGCGTTGTGGGCCTCGAATGGATTGGCGCTGCCGTTGAACGGGTGCGCCGCGGTGCCCAGCGGCAGCCGGTTGTCGATCCCCATGTGCTTGAAGGTGAGCGGGTTGATGTCCAGCGACGTGCTGTACGGCGCGCGGCGGATGCCGAAGTACATCGGGTCGGCGGCGAAGCTCTGCGTCGAGTACACGCCCGCGGCGTACGCGCCGTCGAGGTTGTCGCCCGGCTGGACCATGGTGAGCAGCGCGTTGAAGTCGCCCCAGCCCTCGCTCTGCGCGCCGCACAGCGGGGTGTTGCACGACTGCAGGCGGTGGTGCAGGTAGTGCGCGAACTCGTGCGCGATCACCGTGAAGTCGAGCGTGCCGTCGAGGTCGCCGGCGAGCGCGCGGTGGATCTGCGCGGTGACCGGGCCGGCGGCCAGGTCGGCCTTGATCGCATCGCCCTCGCTCCTGGACACCGACAAGCTGCCGATCGCGACCGGCGCGGTGATGTTGACATCGTCGGGCATGGGCGCCGGCACCGCGGCGACGTTGTGCGCGAGGATCATCGCCACGCCCCCGGCGCTCTCGATGTGGAGCGCCTTGACCTTGGCGGTGCACAGACCGCGATCGGCCAGGACGATCATCCCGGTCGCGGGCGCGACGAGCGGGCTGCACGCGTCGCTCCGCGTGCTCCCGCCGGTGGTGACGCCGTCGTCGGCGAGGATCACCGGCGCGGTGACCTCGAAGTTGCGCGCGCCGAACGCGGCCGCCGCGGTCGCCGGCTTGCGTCCGGAGATCGCGAGCGAGCGGTCGTCGCGGCCGTCCCGCACGAACACCTGCATGCGCGGCGGGAAGCCGTCGGCCGGCGTGGCCATGTTGGCGTTGTTGCGCGAGCCGTCGTTCGCGTTGTCCTCGGCCTCGGCGAGGATCGCGTCGCGGTCCTCGCCGCCGCGGTTGAAGTTGCGATCCTGCGCGTTGCCGGCGGCCTCGGTGAACCCAGCGTCGTACCAGAAGTCG